>CAZVNB010000052.1:0-26900 GCA_964628355.1 uncultured Planctomycetia bacterium
GGGAGAAATCTCAAAAGATTCTGCGTTCCCTCCATGAAACCCTTGCCCCATAAACCTCCGGACCCGATCGCGATCTTGGACTGAATCACCGTGTACCCCGCGCCCAGCGGATCGAGATTGGGATTCATGAAAACAAGAAGCCGCGCCTTCTGGTAGTCCTTTAGAAAATGGAAAAGAACGGGACTGGCGATGGCGCCGGCGGCAAGCATCATCCCGAGAGTCCGCGGCTTCATTCCCCACAGGTAGAGAAGCGCCAAAAAAACGGGGACCAGCAGAAAACCGGATCCGAGATCCGGCTCTTTCAATATTAAAAGAAACGGCACCGCCAAGATGCCAAATGGAAATAGTAACAAACTCTTGGAAATGAATTCCGGCCGATGAGTGGAAAAAAAACGACTTAAGACGAGAATAACCGCGAGCTTGGCAAGTTCGGAGGGTTGAAAATTAAAACCTCCCAGATCGATCCACCGCCGGGCGCCGAGTCTGGCCGGCGTGAACAACACTGCCACTAAAAAAACAAGGCTTAAAAAATAAATCGGCCATGCAAAATCCACCAATTTAAAATAATCCCACCGAACCACCAAAAATACGGTCAAAATACCGATTCCCATCCATAAAAACTGTCGGGCAGCCAGCGTATCATCCAATGACTGCTGCGCCTTGAATGAGGCGCTATAAATACTCAAAGCACCGATCAAAAAAATCACGATCGGCGTAAAAAAAAGAAGTTTGTCGAAACGGCTAAAATGTAATTTTCTTTTCACAGATAATTCTTGTCCTTCAGTTTCTGCAGCAACCCGTGGGCGAGTGTTGCCGCCTCAACACCCCCATGTCCTCCGTACTCGAGAAATACCACCAGGGCCACCTTAGGACTCTCAACCGGCGCATAGCACACAAACCACGCGTGTGTGTTTTTATCTTTTCCGGTTTCGGCGCTACCTGTTTTGCCGGCAATACGTACGCCCGGGATGCGAGCCAATCGCCCGGTGCCCGTGTCAGAATTGATAACTTCGTCCAAACCCGCTTTCACGGCTTTCAAACATTCCGGGGAAATTTCCACCGAAGAGGCGTGACGTTCAGCCACCGGTAAGCCATCAATTTTATCCACCAAATGAGGCCGCAAACACTGCCCGTCGGTAGCCACCGTCGCGATCATTTGCAGTGCCTGAATCGGCGTCACCTGCAGATAACCTTGTCCGATGGAAAAATTCAAGGTGTCCCCATCATACCAGCTAGCGTGCACTTTTTTTTGCTTCCATGGGCGTGAGGGCACCAGACCCGATTTCTCATGGGGCAGGTCCACACCCGTTGGAGTTGAAAATCCAAACTCCACGGCCTTTCGCCAAATCGCATCCACGCCCGCCGCAAGCCCAGTGGTATAAAAATAAACGTCGCAGGAATGAGCATAAGCGTCGGATAATTTTTGGTCCCCATGCCCTTGCTCGTTCCAGCAACGGAATATTTTCCGGCCCAACGCATAAAATCCAGGACAGCGAAATACGGTGGATTCGGAAATTTTATGCAGTTCAAGTGCGGCTAGTCCGGTAATAATCTTGAAAATGGAGCCCGGTGGATACTGTCCCTGAATGCCGCGATTGAACATGGGAGAATCGGGATTTACCAAAAATTTTGCCACCTCTTTGCGGCCGCGGGTGGATGCAAATAGATTGGGATCGTATGACGGGGAACTGTTCATTGCCAAGATCCCTCCCCCGCCCAATTCCATCACGATCACAGCCCCCCGCTGAGACTGCAGTTGTTTCTGAGTGAACTCTTGGAGTTCGGCGTCGAGGGTCAGTTGAATATCACGGCCTTCTTTTGGTTCGCGCACGCCCAGAACCTTCAAAAACTGGCCACGGTTGTTGACTTCCATCTGCAGGCCGCCGGAACGGCCGCGCAAGTAGCTTTCATAACTTTTTTCAAGACCGTCGCGGCCAATCCAGTCCGAGGGACGATACCCTGTGATTTCGAGCTCCTGGCCTTCTTCAACCGTTTGTGGACCGATATAACCGGTGATGTGGGCAGCCGCCTGGCCCAGCGGATACTGGCGCAGCGGCCGCGTCTCGATCATGAGGCCTGGCATCAGATTCAACTGTTCTTCGATCGCAATCGCCTGCTCCGGCTTGATATCTTCGGCCAACAACACTGAGCTGTACATGCCCGCTTTCTTTTTTTGGTATCGTTCTTGCAAACTTTCCACGTCCTCATTCAAAATACCGCTCAACGATTTAAAACTTCTTGAAATTTTAGACTTGGACTCTCTTAGAAATGCCGTGCAGTTAAAACTCAAACGGTTGGTGACAATCGGACGGCCAAAACGGTCTAAAATTTTTCCGCGTGGGCCCTCAAGATAAATTAAACGAATCCGATTTTTTTCGGATAAGTTCCGGTAGTGATCCCCCTGAAAAACTTGCATGTGAAGAAGAGAGATGACCAATAAGGAAAAAAGGAACAACGAAAACATTGAAAGACGCCCAGATTTGATTTCCGTATGGACAGTCGCCATAATGCAAAAAAGTCTCCGTCAGCGGTAAGCGTTTCGCCAATGGGATCGGCTGCGCGCGGATGTAAATTTTTGCAGACAGGCAAAGAGTACCGGAGAAACTACGAGCGTAGCCAGTAAAGGCCAAAATAAAAATGCCCGTCCCATCGCTTCCCATCCGGGTAGCGTGCCGGATCGCGACTGTAAAACAATAATTTCAAATACTGTTGAAAAATAAAAGGCAATCCCGGGCAAGAAAATTTCCGTCAAGAGGCTGTCTTGAAAAATCTTAGAGGATACATAGCCTGACAGTCCCCCCACCACGGACAAATTTATGATCCAAAAACCGAATCCACCCTGACCAAACAACTCTAACAAGAATCCGGCAGCGGCTCCCAATCCTATTCCAAACAAGGAGCCTTCTTTTAGTGAATAAAAAATCACTGCTATTAGAAGTAAAGAAGGGCTATTTCCGGGAAAAAGATAATTTAAAAAATTTTGAAATAAAAAAAGAATAAAAATCCACCCGAACGCCAACAATCGGTCTTTAGACAAGGCAGGCCACTTCCTCAACGCGACTTAAGTCCGTCGCCGGCTTGACTTGAGCGACTTGATAAATCTGCGCCGGTTCTCTCCATGCCCGCTGGACGGTGCCAATGAGAAGTCCTTTTGGGAAAAAACCACCGTAGCCCGCGCTTTCCACCACGTCGGTATTTTTGACCTCAGCGTCCAGGGATAAATATTTGATTCGACACTCCCCCGAAAATGTTCCGTACAAAACACCTTGTTGTCGCGTACGCTGGATCAGCACGCCGATTTTGGAATTGGGGTCTGTGATTAAAAGCACTTTGGAAACGTCCGGGCCCGTCTCGATGATTTTTCCGACCAGCGACTGATCGGACAACACCGGTTGATTGATGCGAATTCCCTGGCGCACGCCCTTGTCGATCAAAAAAACACGGTTCCAGGCGGAAGGAGAACGACCGATGACGCGCGCAAACACCATGCGGCCGGCGTCGCTGGGCAAAATTTTTCTTACCTCCAAAAGCTGCGTCAACCGCTCATTTTCCAGAACGATTTCCTGCGCTTGAAAATCACTGAGTTTACGGTCAGTCCCATGGATTTTGAGCCAACGAAGTTCCTCGGAATTCTGGCGGAAGTTGAGCATGTCCAACAAAAACTGCGCCGCATCTCGGGAAACGCTCAAAGAAACGCCTAAAAAAGAGTAGGAAGAGGCCTTAATTAAGATACTTCTGGAGAGAGGAATAGCCGTTAACAGGAGTAAAAAAGCGCCAACGCCAAAAAAAATACGGCTGGATTTTATCACATTGGCAAACGGAGTCGATTTAGCTTTCTATCGTTCGATTGGCAGCAACCGTGACACGCTTCAAATAATGCAGTTCGCTCAGGATTTTGCCCGTGCCTATAGCCACCGCTGTGAGTGGATTTTCGGCAATGTGCACGGGAAGTCCCGTTTCTTCAGAAATCAATTTGTCCAGCCCTCGAATCAGAGAGCTGCCCCCCGCCATTACAATGCCGCGGTCAATCAAATCCGCGCACAGCTCCGGCGGAGTTCTTTCAAGCGTTACGCGCACCGCTTCAATGATGTACTGCACGGGTTCGGCCAGCGCCTCGCGCACTTCTTCGGAGGTGATTTTCACCATTTTTGGCAGACCGGACACCAGGTCGCGGCCGCGAATCTCCATAGACAACTCTTCGTCGAGCGGATAGGCGGAACCGATTTTAATTTTAACTTCTTCGGCAGTTCTTTCGCCGATCATTAAATTGTAAGTCTTTTTGACGTGCTCGATGATCGCGTCATCCATCTCGTCACCGCCAATGCGTATCGAGCGTGAAAACACGATGCCGGCCAGCGAAATCACCGCCATCTCCGCCGTGCCGCCACCGATATCGATGATCATGCTACCCGCCGGCTCTTGAATGGGCAAGCCCACGCCAATGGCCGCCGCCATTGGCTCTTCCACTAAATAAACTTCCCGTGCCCCGGCATGAAGCGCTGAATCCCGCACCGCTCTTTTTTCAACTTCCGTAATTCCCGAGGGAATCGCGATCACCATACGCGGACGAACAAAGCGCTTGCGGTTATGCACCTTGTTAATGAAATAACGCAACATGCTTTCGGTGATTTCGAAATCGGCAATAACACCGTCTTTCATGGGGCGGATGGCGACGATGGAGCCCGGCGTGCGGCCCAACATACGCTTGGCTTCATCGCCCACGGCAAGCACCTCACTGGTGCCTTTGCGGATAGCGACAACGGAAGGTTCACACAGCACAATCCCCTGCCCCTTCACATTGACAAGAGTGTTGGCAGTCCCCAGATCAATCCCCATGTCATTGGAGAAAAATCCAAGAATCCAGTCAGTCACTTTATGAAAAAAATTTATAGATTGTGCCAAGGCAAGCCTATTTTTTGGGGCGACAAATTCAAATAACGGCTGATTATAACAATGGCTCTAGGAGGTGTCAACGCTTATTGGATTTGATAAGACACTTTGAGGCTGTCCAAAAGTTGAAAAAAATTAGGCAATGAAGTGCCAATGCACTCGACGTCTTCCACCACCGTTTGACCCCCGGCGATCAAGCCGGCCACTACCAGCGACATAGCCGTACGATGGTCTTTGAATGAAGACACGGTGGCCTTATGAAGGAGCGTTGGGCCGTCAATAATAATCGAATTGCCTTCGGTCTTTATTCTGGCGCCCATTTTAGATAATTGGCTTACCATGGAATGAATTCGGTCTGTTTCCTTCACCCGAAGTTCATCTGCATCGTGAATGATGCTTGTGCCGCTGGCCTGTGTTGCCAATACACAAAGAATCGGAATTTCGTCAATAAGAGCAGGCAATTCCTTTTTTTTAATCTCAAATGCCTTTAGTTTAAGCTGATGCGAAAACGTAAAATCAGCCATAGGCTCGGGACCACCCCCCGGAGCACTGTTGTGAGAAACAAAATTGACCCCCATGCGCTTGAGAATTTCGATAATTCCTGTCCGTGTGGGATTATTGAGAATGGTCTTAAACTCAATTGTCGATCCCGGCACCAGCAAGGCTGCCGCCATAAAAAAAGCGGCGCCGGATATATCACCGGCGATGGCAAAGCTTTTCGCTTTTAGGTTCTTGCCCGCTTGAATCGAAACGGTCAGCCCTTCTTCATTCACGCCGGCGCCAAATGACTTGAGAAATCTTTCGGTGTGATCGCGAGATTTTTCGGGCTCCGTCACCCGGGTGATCCCGTCTGCGTAAAGACCTGCCAGCAAAATTGCCGACTTGACCTGAGCGCTAGGCACCAGAAGTTTCGCGTCAATCGCTTTCAATTTTCCACCACGAATTTTTAGAGGCGCAAAATTTCCGCCACTTCGTCCTTCAATCCAAGCGCCCATTTGTTGCAAAAAATCCCCGACGCGCCGCATGGGCCGTGACGACAGCGACGGGTCTCCCGTCAATGTCGATGAAAAAGACTGGCCGGCCAAAACGCCCATCAATAGCCGCATTGAAGTTCCCGAATTACCGAGATACAGTTCTGATTTCGGCTGTTTTAAGCCGTTCAACCCCGCCCCATCGATCCAGAGCTCTGTGCCGTCCTTCGAAGATTCAATTTTGACGCCCATTTGTTCAAATGCTTTTCGCGTACACACACAATCTTCGCCCGGCAATACGTTGGTAAAATGCGATTTTCCTTCGGCCAAAGATCCGAAAATAATCGCGCGGTGGGACAAGGACTTATCGCCGGGGAATGAAAGGTTTCCTTCTATGGGAAGCTTGGGTGGAAAGATTTTGATGTTTTTCAAAAATTCTGCCTCACTCTTTTTTAAGCTTTTTCGATCATGGCTTTCATTTCGGCAGGAATCGGACTCTCAAATTTCATTAGTTTATCAGTTTTGGGATGTAAAAACTCGATTTTTGATGCATGCAGCGCCAGACGTGGCTCGCGCGACGCCGAGGAAACCTCATTTCCATACAAAGTGTCGCCAACCACGGGATGCCCGAGATGTTGCATATGCACGCGAATTTGATGCGTACGTCCCGTGATGAGTTTGATTTCCAAAAGCGTCGCATATCGAAATCGCTTTAGCACCCGATAAAGCGTTTGCGCGCTTCTGGCGTTCTCTTCACGAGACACGGCTATTTTTTGACGGTTTTTTGGATCACGCGCCAACGACTGTTCCACACGCCCCTCTTCATATTCTATACGCCCTTTGACAAGCGCAACATAGGTTTTGGACAAGCTGCGGGAAGCAAACTGAGATTGCAACGCGCGATGGGAAAAATTGTCCTTGGCCACGACCAGAAGACCGGAAGTGTCTTTGTCTAAACGATGCACGATGCCAGGTCGATTCGAATCGCCCAGCGAAGAGAGCGGCGATTTTCTTCCCAGAAGCGCATGAACCAGCGTGCCTTTTTTGTTGCCGGCTCCTGGATGCACCACCAGCCCCACGGGCTTGTCGATCACAAGAATAGAGTCGTCCTCGTAAAGAACTTTCAGTGGGATATTTTCAGGCTCCAGCGGCCATTTTTTTTCGGCCATAAGCTCGCCATGAATCCTGTCGCCTTCCCGGACCCTGTCGCGCGGTCTCGCGGGCTTTCCGTTCAAAAAAACAGAGGTTTTTTCGATGCAGCTTTTCACTTCTTGGCGAGAAAATTTTCCCTCAAGCACCTCCGTCAAGTAGCCGTCCAGCCGCTTGGGAATATAGAGATTTTTTACGATGAGATCAATGTTTGTTTTCATGAAGGGTAGCGCGGCACCTCTTTAAAAAAAAGACGGCAAATAAAAAAATAAGTGCGCTGATCCACTGCGGGAGCGTCAAAAAATAAATCGGAAGCTGGTCGCCTCTCAAGAATTCGACAAAAAAACGTAGGCCGCTGTACAAAAAAAGGTACCACGCGGTCACTTCTCCTGGGTGGTTTTTTTTGGAAGCTCTTAAAAAAAGAACGGCCGTAATGATAAAAAGGCCGGAGGATTCGTAAAGCTGCGCGGGATGTCTCAATATCCTATCCTCTGAAAAACGCATGCCGAAAAATAAATTCGTCGTGCGGCCATAACAACACCCGTTCAAAAAACAGCCGATGCGTCCGATGCCATGGGCTAGAGATAAAAGCGGCGCAAAAAAATCCGTCCAGCGCAGCACAGACAAACGATGTCGACGGCAATAAATCACGCCGGCCAATACCGCAAAAATAAAACCACCGTACCAAACCAGGCCTCCTTCCTGAATCCAAAAAATAGAAATCCAGTGGGCCCGATAAGCTTCCAGATGTTGCATCACATAAAAGAGCCTTGCCCCCGTGATACCTGAAACAAAAGAAATAAAAAGAAGGTCCACCGCCGTACTGGGCGACAAGTGTTTTCTGGGCGCCAATTGAATCGAGATCACCAGTGCCAACGTCACGGCCAAAGCAACACAAAAACCATAGGCGTAAATGGTTAGCCCCTGAAACTTAAAAAGAATCGGGTGCATTAAAATTTCCCTGTCGGCGCTTTTTGCTTCCACAGAACTTGCAGTAACACCCAAAAAACGCCCAAACATATGCTGCCGTCCGCAATATTGAATACGGGCCAAACACGCAGATCGATAAAATCAATGACATAGCCAAAAAAAACTCGGTCATAAAGATTGCCCAGAGCACCTCCAGCAACCAGCGCCCAACCGTACACGGAGCGGCTGACAGCCCAATATTCGTAGCCCATATCCAAAGCGGGCGCTCGAAGGAGTTTCCGCAAATAAACAGCAATAAAGATCACCGATATCGCCGTCAGAATCATCAAAAAAAACGACGCATTTTTCCACAAACCAAACGCGGCCCCGGTATTATTGACGCGAGTCACATGAAACACGCCCGACCAGACAGGGAAACCTTCCCCTTCTTTCAAGTGAATCACTACCCAGATTTTAAAGAGTCGATCGAAAAGAAAAACAAACGGAATGAGTGTCCAGCAGATAAAACTTTTCAACTATCAGAACATGGAAAGCGCGAGCAAAAGAGGGGCTTTCAAGTCAGCGCTTCTTTTTTTCTTGTTTCTCTTGGCAAGGAACGCACAGTTCGGCATACGGCACCACTTTGAGGCGCGCTTTAGCTATTTTTTTTTCACAAAGCTCGCACAAACCAAACGTATTGCCATCAATTTTTTCAAGCGCGTCATTGATGCGATTTAATAATTTTTGTTCGTTGTCAGCCAGGCTCAAGGAAAATTCACGGTCGTAGTTGTCGCTAGCCACATCGGCCATGTGCAGACTGTACGCCGAAAGATCCCCGGCCGCGTCGCGCTGGGAAGTTTTGAGATTATCTTTCGCGATGTGCTCGATGCCCTTTAAAAGTTCGGCCTTTTTCTTAAGTAGTAAGTCATAAAATACTCTGGCTTCTTTTTTATTCATACTTCAAACTCCTCTCAAAACTTCGACACAACGATGACATAGCGTCTCGTGCTGGCGGTCTTTGCCCACCGTTGGGCGGTAGTTCCAGCAGCGTTCGCACTTTTTGCCGCGCGCGCGATGCACCGCCACTTGCCAGGATTCGCCGTTCACGGATGGTTTTTCTGCCAAACGCACTTCCGAGACCAAAAACAATCCTGGCAAATCCTCTTTGAAACTCTTCAGAAAATCAACCTCTTTGGATTCTGAAACGCTCAATTCTACCTCAGCCTCAAGAGAATTGCCAATTTCTTTTTTTTCCCGGGAAAGCTCCAGCGCCTTCATCACTTTGTCGCGCACAACCATGAGCGCCTCCCATCGCTGTTCCAACTGCGCATCCCGCCGGTGCTGGTGCATTTTCGGCCAGGATTCCAAATGCACGCTGTGCCGAAACCCCAGATGCTGCCACACCTCTTCGCAGGTAAACGATAGCACCGGCGCGAGCATGCGGCTTAAGTCCGTCAAAATTTCATAAAGCGCCGTGCGGCAAGAGCGACCGGAAATTGAACGACGCGAATCCGTATAAAGCCGGTCTTTCAATACGTCTAAATAAAACGAGGACATTTCGCGCACGCAAAAATTGTACACCGCGTGATAAATACGGTGCAGCTGATAATTTTCGTACCCGCTGGTGATCTCTTCTTTCAACGCATCCAACTTGGAAATCGCCCAGCGATCGACTTCCAAAAGCTTGTCTTGCTCTAAATGCTCTTTGGCGTAATCAAATCCATGCAGGTTGCCCAAAAGATATTTGAAGGTGTTGCGGATTTTTCGGTAACCTTCCGAAAGACGCGTCAAAGCATCGGCTGAAATACGGACATCGTCCGAGGTGTCACAAGACGCGACCCACAGACGTAAAATATCGGCGCCCGACTGCTTCATCACGTCCAGCGGTGAAATCACATTGCCCTGCGATTTCGACATTTTTTTTCCTTCGCCGTCGACGATAAATCCGTGAGTCAGAACAGCCTCAAACGGCGGCCGTCCGGAAATACCGCAGGAGATTAAAAGCGAGCTTTGAAACCACCCGCGGTGCTGGTCACTGCCTTCCAAATACAAATCCGCCGGAAAACAAAGCTCTTTGGATTCCAAAAGCACTGACACGTGGCTAGCGCCTGATTCAAACCACACATCGAGAATGTCCTCGCCTTTTTTTAGGTCTTTTCTTCCGCACCGTGTGCAAGGAAAATTTCCTTGAGTGATATCCATCGCAGACTTTAAAAACCATGCGTCGGAACCTTCTTTGCGGAAAAGATCGCGGATGTGTCGAATCAACGCGGTATCCAGCACCGGCTCATCGCAGCTGGTGCAAATCATCACCGGCACCGGCACGCCCCAATATCGTTGCCGTGACAAGCACCAATCGGGCCGCGACTCTATCATGCCGGTAATACGATTTTGTCCCATGGAGGGAATCCATTTCACTTTTCGGATAGCTTCCAACGCCTTCTGGCGTAAATTATTTTTATCCACGCCCAAAAACCATTGATGCGTGGCACGCGTGATCACGGGTTTTCGGCAACGCCAGCAGGTTGGATATGAATGGGTGATGTTTCCCGCGACCATCAAATTACCTTTTTGGGACAAAATATCGATGATTTTTTCGTTCGATTTCCAAATCGGCGTTCCCTGAAATTCACCGGCCTCTTGCGTAAAAACACCTTTGCCGTCCACCGGCATCAGGATCGGGAGCTTGTATTTCAGTCCCGTACGATAGTCTTCCATGCCATGTCCGGGCGCTGTATGCACGCAGCCTGTACCATCCTGGCGAGAAACGGTGTCGGCTAAAACAACCGGTGAAGCGCGATCGATAAAAGGATGTCGGGCGAGAATTCCTTCCAGTTCTTTGCCTTTTTTTGATCCCAATATTTCAAAATGATTCGGTTCGTCCGATGAATGAAAAAGTTCTTTCATGAGAGTCGTGACGCGATCCAAAATAACAATAATAATCCCAAACTCTTTGGTTTTAACGAAAGCGTACTCATATTCCGGGTGAAGCGCTATGGCGACATTTGAAAGCAACGTCCAGGGTGTCGTTGTCCAAATGGCAAATGAAATCCTTTCTGAGGGATACCCTTGCAAGCCTTTTTTTAAAAACTCTTGCCCATCCACTGGAAACAATACATAAATCGAAGGCGACAAATGATGCTCATCGTATTCAAGTTCGGCCTCGGCCAGAGCCGTTTCGCAGGAAGCGCACCAGTGCACGGGTTTGAGACTCTGATAAATAAATCCTTTTTCGACCAGCTTGGCAAACGAATCAATCACCGCGGCTTCATACTGCGGATCCAGCGTCCGATAAGCATGTTCCCAATCACCGAACACGCCCAGGCGCTTAAACTGGTTTTTCTGCTTTTCGACAAAACCGTTGGCGTAGGTGGCTGCTTTTTTTCGAAAATTGGCGGGACTAATTTCATGTTTGGTGATTTTGAGTTCTTTAAAAAGCTGGTGTTCCACCGGCAGGCCGTGGCAATCCCAACCGGGAATAAACGGCGAATCAAAACCGCGCATTGTTTTATATTTGACAATAACGTCTTTCAAAATTTTGTTGAGCGCATGTCCCATGTGGATATCGCCATTAGCGTACGGAGGACCGTCATGCAAAACGAAAAGCTTGGCTCCCTTGGATTTTTCACGGATCTGATGGTACAAATTTTCCTCTTCCCACTTTTTGAGGAAAGCCAGCTCGCGCTGCGGAAGATCCGCTTTCATCGGAAAATCCGTCGAAGGTAAATTGAGAGTCTGTTTGTAGTCGATTTTTTGCATCAGCGGAAGCGGAATGCAAGACCCAGCAGCGTCTGCACCAAAAATATTTTCAGAAAATGCAGAAGAAGCCACGCAAGTATCGGCGATATATCAAAGCCAAGTTTGTAGCTAGGGATCCACTGCCGCATCGGCAATAGAATCCACTCGGTGGATCTTTCAATGAATTGCACGATCGGATTGTGCGGGTCAGGGCTGACCCAGCTCAAAAGCGCGCGAATCACGATCAGCCACAAAAGAATCTCGATGGCATAACTGCTCACAGTGGCAAGGGCTTGAAATAAATTACCAAGAACAAACATGACGCCTCCTTATTTTCTCAGCTCTTTTGAGCGCTGGCAAGCGGCCTTGACGGCTTCCTGCACGATTTTTCCAAACCCTTTTTTCTGGAAAACCTTCAGCGCCGCCTCCGTGGTTCCTCCTTTGGAGGCCACGCGCGAAATAAGTTCCTCGGGGTCCTGGCCGGTTTGAATCAACACACGCCCGCTCCCCAAAGCCGTTTGATAAACAAGCTTCTTGGCCAGATCTACTTTCATCCCTAGTTCATAGGCCGCCTCGATCATTTTCTCGGCGAGTAAAAAAAAGTAGGCAGGACCCGAACCACTGATCGCCGTCACCAAATCCAGCCATTTTTCCGGCACCGCCGCCACGTCGCCCAATGCGCTTAAAATTGCCTCGGCTATTTTTCGGTGGCGTCCCTGCGCGTGTCGCCCCGGACTAAACGCCGACATGCCGCAACCCACTAACGCCGGCATATTCGGCATCGCGCGAACCGCACACACCGGTTTTTTGAAAAATTGTTCGATCTGCGCGATCGTAACGCCCGCTGCAATCGAAATTACAAGAGTGTCTTTTCCGACTGCCGTCGCAATATCCTCGATGACTTCCTGCAGAATCTGGGGCTTGACGGCAAGAATCACTACATCCGCCAGCGAGGCGCACAACCGTGCCGATTTGGTGATTTTAACCGGTGTTTCTCTTCGGATCGCGTCGAGCTTTTTTTTATCCACGTCAAATACATGGATATTCTGGGGGTAAACCGATTTTTCCACCAAGCCTCGCACCAGCGCCTGGCCCATGTTGCCCGAGCCGATCACCGCAATTTTAAGTCCCGATAAAACTGATTTCGATTTCACCCCGCTACCTCTTTCCAAACAGCGCTCGCCCCAGCCGCACCATGTTCGAACCCTCCTGGATTGCGATTTCAAAATCGTCGCTCATTCCCATGGACAATGTTTGCATCTGCAGACGCTCACTTTTCAATGCTTTCAGCACATTAAAGATATTTTTTAATTTTTTAAACGCCTCCCGTTTAGGCCCCTCTTCGGCGACGTTTGGCGCGATCCCCATGACACCCTTCACATAAATCTGCGCTAGAGGCGTAATCGCTTCCACCGCGCTGTAAATTTCCTCGGGCTTAAAACCATGTTTCTGCTCTTCTTGAGACACGTTCACCTCAAGCAGCACGGACATTGTTTTGTTTTCCCCCAATAACTCCCCGTTTATTTTTTCGGCAAGACGCACGGAATCCACGGACTGAATCATTTGAAAAAGTCCCAGCGCCGACTTCACTTTGTTTGACTGAAGATGCCCGATCATATGCCACTGGGCCTGAACGTGCGGGATTTTGAGCATTGCGTCCTGCACGCGGTTTTCGGCAAAAACAGTGACGCCCGCCTGCTGTGCTTCTAAAATTTGTTGCACGGAAGCCGTCTTGGTTACCGCCACCATTGTGACGTCCCTAAGCGACCGGCCGCTGCGGCGGGCTGCGGCATCCATTCTTTCATGGGCTAACTCGATATTTTCTTTAATAGCCGTTAGGATCATAGATTTTTTTCGCGCGATTTGCCCAAACAAAACTTGTCCAGGCAATCACTGCCAAAACAAACCCGACTACACCCAACAAAAAAAACACGCCCGCCCCCACCGCCTTTGAGGAAGTCGAGTCGGGGTTTCCAAAGCAAACCGCGCAAGCAAAAGAAACAAAAGATATATTCATGTTTTTTTTACAACTTTAAGTTTCGTGACAAACCAAAAAAGATAACCCGCGAGCAAAGCGCAGGCAACCCATGAGGCAACGCCCATCCAAAAGTAAAACCCAATCGCCCACCACCCAAAACCGGCAGCCAACACGATGGATGCAACGATAAAAAAGATATGAAATGCTTTGAGCGACACTCAGGCTCCTTTTTTAATTTAATATGAATGCCAAGAAGGAGATAGAAGAAGAAATATAAAAAAGACCAACGCAAGCAAAACAATGCCCAAAATGATCTTTTTTTCGGAAACCAGATGCATAAAATATCCGGCCACCAGCGAACTCTTGACGGCCGCGATAAAAAGTGCCACGACAATAGCGATTGCCAGCGGCAATTTCAAATACGACACCCCCACGGTCAACACCGTCAAAATACCAAGCGCCACAAAAACACGGATATAAATTTTGACCTGCTTTTGCACCGCTTCAGGCGAATGATCGCTCATGCAGTATCCTTATAGGAGGTAAAGCACCGGAAAAAGGAAAATCCAGACCAAGTCCACGAAGTGCCAGTAAAGTCCCGCCGCCTCGATGCGTCCGACAAACTGTTCGGGATTTTTATCCCATAGACGGACCCCAAACAGTAAAAAATAAAGGTTTACGATAATTCCGCCGATCACATGCAATCCGTGTAAACCGGTTAAAGTGAAATAAGTCGCGTAAAAATTATTTGTGGCCGGAAAATGATGCTGCTCAAATTTGTGCCCATACTCGAAACTTTTCACCAACAAAAAAGCCATTCCCAATAATACCGTTAGCGTCATAAAAAAACGATACTTCGGGAGATTTTTCATCTCAAGCGATGCCCAGGACATGACCATCGTCACGCTAGAGGTGATAAGAATCACCGTATTCAAAGTCGCCAGCGGCACATTCAACAGCTCATGCCCGCGAGGCCAATCCGTCACGCCCGTCCGCAGAAAAATGTAAGCGGAGAAAAGTCCCCCAAAAAGCATGATTTCTGAAGCCAAAAAACACCACATGCCGAGTTTTGAATTCGTGACTCCCGTAACCGGATGTGGCTTTGAAATATAACGAATTAAACTTTCGGACATAATACTTTCTCTTTCTCCTCAATCCGCGCAACCACTTTAATTATTTTCTTTCATGCTCTGCGGCCAAAAATCATGTTGTTGATTCGGCACGCTGTACTCGTAGGGCCCTCGATAAACCACCGGCGCTTTCGCAAAATTGCCGTGCGGCGGCGGTGAAGGCGCTGTCCACTCCAACGTCGTCGCCTGCCAGGGATTTTGGTCCGTTTTTTTGCCCGCAAAAATGCTCCAAAAAAAGTTGATAATGAAAGGTATCTGCGCCAAACCCAAACACCAGGCGGAGATCGAAATAAACACGTTCAGGGGTTGCGTCGGTTGCGCGTGAGCGTATTGCATGGGGTCATATAGGCGGCGGGAAACGCCGGCCAGCCCTAAAATAAACATCGGCATAAAAACACCGTTCATAAAAATAAAGGAAAGGAAAAAATGAATTTTACCCAAAAGCTCGTTCATTTTCCGGCCCGTGGCTTTGGGAAACCAATGATACACGCCGGCAAACAGCGCAAAGATCGTCCCGGGCGCCACCACGTAGTGAAAATGCGCAATCACATAATACGTGTCATGCAAATGAATGTCCGATGCATTCAACCCCAGCGGTAGGCCCGTCAGCCCCCCGATGCCGAACATCGGCAAAAAAGCCAGCGCAAAAAGCATCGGCACGGTAAAGCGAATCGCGCCCCCCCACAAACTCAAAATCATCGTCGTGAGAATAACTACCGACGGAATGGAAATGATCATCGTCGTGATTTGGAAAAACGCGCTCATTTTTATTCCCATGCCCGTCAGATACATGTGATGCGCCCAAACAACGAATGACATGAACCCGAGAAAAATCACCGACCACACCAGTGCTTTGTAGCCATAAAGAGGTTTTCGAGTGTTGCAAGCAACGATCTCCGCGACGATTCCCATCGCCGGAAGAATCAACACATACACTTCAGGATGCGCTAAAAACCAGAAAAGGTTCTGCCACAATACCGTATTTCCTCCCCCAGCCACTTTTGCCAGGGCTCCGTTCACCACAAGTCCCGTCGGCATAAAAAAGCTGGAACCGGCAAGGCGGTCCATGAGTTGAAGCACGGCCGCCGCCATCAGCGGAGGAAACGCCAACAACAAAAGGAAAGCGGTGACAAATTGCGCCCACACAAAAAAAGGCAAACGGTTGAAAGAAAGTCCCGGGGCGCGAAGTTGAACGACGGTTACGATAAAATTCACCGACCCCAGCAAGGAGGAGTTGATCAAAAATGCCATACCGATCAGCCACCAGGTTTGCCCCGAAGATGCAATCACCGAAAGAGGCGCATAAGACGTCCATCCAGACTGTGCCGAGCCACCCGGCACAAAAAAACTTGCAAACATGATGACGCCGCCGATAAAAAAAAGCCAGTAGCTCATCATGTTAAGTTTGGGAAATGCCATATCCGGCGCCCCGATTTGCAAAGGCAACACAAAATTTCCGAAACCACCCACAGCCAGCGGCACCACGCCCAAAAAAACCATGATCGTGCCGTGCATGGCACCGAGCTGATTGTAAAATTCAGGCAGCATGATGCCGCCCACCATCGCAGTTTCGTTGAACCAACCGCCGATCACCGGAAGCGGCTGGCCCGGATAGGCCAGCTGCCAACGAATCAACATCATCAGGCAAAAACCGAACAACAAAAAGAAAAACCCTGTGATGGCATATTGAATGCCAATCACTTTATGATCAACAGAAAAAATGTACTTGCGCCAGAAAGACAGTTCATGTTCGTGATGATCGTGTGTCAACGCTCCCCCTTCATGCGCCTTTTTGCGCCACTTGCTCGGCCATCCATTGATCAAATTTGTCTTTGGTGTCCACAATAAAAAATCCTCTCATGTGATAATGGCCCAAACCACAAAGCTGCGCGCAGGCGATTTCAAACTCACCGGTTTGTTTGGCCTGAAACCACATCGGGATAAGCTGACCGGGAATCGCATCTTGCTTTACGCGCATTACCGGTATAAAAAAACTGTGGATCACGTCTTTCGAAGAAAGATCTACGATCACCGGCATATCTACCGGAATGTGCAGTTGATTGATGGTGGCCACGTCATCCTTGCCCGCCGGATCGTTGGGGTCCAAACCCAGAGGATTTGTCGCATTCATCAAACCCGGCTCTGCTTTTCCGAAAATATTATCCTTTCCCGGATAATGGATGTTCCAGGCAAATTGTTCGGCCACCACACGGATTTGTATTGCCCGGTCTCTGGACGGAAAATCAATACGCGTGTGTCCCCAGATCGGAAAGGAAAATGCCGTCAGAAGAATGACTTCGGTGATTGCCACAGCCACTTCAAGGTAAGTAGGAGCGTGAAAATGCTTGGTGTGATATTCGGCTTTGTGCCCGGGCCGTGAACGAAAACGGAAGATTGCGTAGAGAAGGAAAACAAGCCAGCCCACGAAAAGAACGGCCATGACGACATGAATCACGACAATCAACCGGTCAATCTCCCAGCCGTTGGTGGAAATGTCAATCGGCAGCCACCATCCGTAGTAATTTTTCATAGGCGTCAATTATCTACGGCCTAGCAAAAAATGTCAACGCTATGCGCGGGGATGCATCCCCTCCAAATATTTCGACAAATAGCCCCCGGTAAGCGCGTCGATCCCGGCGGTCAGTTCATCCAGCTTCAGCTGTCTTTCCACCTCCAGCGGCAATTCCTTGGCAGGTATCATGACCATTTCAACCTGCAGTCTTCTGCGTTCATAGTATAAATGGGTGACCTCATTCAACACATCGCCACGCAACTCCACCATGAGTCTTGATCGAGTATCGATGGAGGTCTGATCGTTATTCCATATCAGATCTCCCAGATCCCAACTCACACCCACATGCCAGTCAGATTTTTTCTCTTGGGGTCCGGTAATGAATTTGTCCGGGTCGTTGGTGCCCCCTCGATCCAAATCCACATTTTGGTTGGCGCTGGTGTCCGTAGTGAAAGAAAGTGTCGGTAGGAACGCTTTTCGAGCAGCCGCTTGGCGCCACGCATTGATTTTATCCGGATGAACTTCGGCGTATTGAATAGCGACCCCTTGGATTTCGTGGATCGTAGGCTCATTTTCAAAGCGTTTCAAAATCTCTCTGGTGTCCGGCAGCGCTTCGACTTGCCTCACGACAGCCGTCTCTGTGGAATCTACAGAATTTGCCGGTTTAAAATCAGGCTTCGGAAAACGAAACACTCCCTTGCGCGTTGCGGCAAAAAGATCGCCCGAACCCTCATGATAGGCAAGCATCCGCACTTCTTTAGACTCAAGTCCATCGGAAATGTCTTTGAATTTTTTGTTTTGTTCGTCCCACCGAAAAGCGCCCTTGTCTGTCGCGGCATAAAATGTCTCAGGTGACTTGGCAAGATAATTGATTTTCCTGTCGGGTAACGCCGCATTTTTAAGCTGGCTCCATGCGCTTCCATTTTTCGAACCTTCCCAAAGTCCTCTCGATGACGCCGCCAACAGCGCCTGGCGATCAGAAAAGTGGATCAAATTGGACATGGCCGGCACAAGAGTCAATTCTTCGATTTGGAATTGAGACAAAGTCGTTTCTTCGGTGCTGTCTTTGTTGTTGCCTGTTTGAGTGAATACTCGATCCCAATGAGCGCCCGCATCCTCACTTTTATAAATTCCTTTCTCCGTCGTAACCCATATTTTTTCGGAAGCGCCCTCTGCAAATACCAGCGCGGCAAAAACTTTAACGGTTGGAATTCCTCCGATGATTTTGGCATCACGGCCATTGTCGCCGATTTTCACAAGGCCCTCTGCGGTGCTGGCCCATAAAATAGCGGGATTCTCCGCATCCGCCGTAAGACTGTAAACAGCCCTGGCCTTCTGGCCAATTCCCCGATACAGAAACTCCCAGCTTTTGCCGGCATCCTGTGAAAACTGAATCCCGCGCTCGGAAGCGACGTAAACGCGTCGGGCATCTTTTGCATCCGCCAGAATAAAATGGATTTGGTTTTCTACCCCTCGAACGCCAAGCGCTTGTTTCCAGTGTTCGCCGGCATCTATCGACTTATAAACACGCCTCTGCGAAGCGCAGTACAGCAACTTTGCGTCTTTCGGGGATACCGTCAAGGCCTGAATGTCCGTCTCTGCAAGGTTTTTCGAAAGATTCACCCATTCAGCGTAGGCGGAACTTGCCGGGCAAAAAAGCAAACACAGCCACAACAACCAGATTCTTTTCTTCATTTTTTAAGTTTTCCTCCGTCTTGATCGAAATTTACCCGATGAATGCTTATTTGTCAAATTTATTTGATTAAATATCATACTAGGCCTTGCGCACGATCCAAAGACCGGTAATGAATGGACTCGGACACATGTTCAGGGCTGATGGCTTCCGCCCCTTCAAGATCCGCGATCGTCCGCGCTACTTTGAGGCATTTGTGATAGGCGCGGGCAGAAAAACCGAGTTCTTGGATGGCCATTTTTAGAAGCGCCTCGCCTTGGACAGAAACCGAACAGTATTTCTCAATGTCCCTTGGCTCGAGTTCGGCATTGCAACAAACTTTTCGCGACCGAAAACGCCGGCGTTGCGCTTGCCTGGCAATTTCCACTCTTTTTTTAATATCACCGGAGGACTCTGTTTTTTCCCGGCCCATGATTTCCGTTACCTTAAGCCGCGGCACGTCCAGTTGTATGTCCACGCGATCCAAAAGCGGTCCCGATATTTTTGAAAGATATTTTTTGATCTGCACCGAACTGCAGCTGCATTCTTTTTTAGGGTCCGTAAAATAACCGCACGGACACGGATTCATCGCCGCAACCAACATAAAACGCGCCGGCAGTGTCAGCGTCGAAGCAGCCCGCGAAATGGTCACGCGGCCTTCTTCCAGCGGCTGACGCAACACTTCCAGAACACCGCGATGAAACTCGGCCAGCTCATCCAAAAACAACACTCCATGATGCGACAAACTCACTTCCCCGGGCTTGGGGTGCGTTCCACCACCCACCATGGCCACCGAGGATATCGTGTGATGCGGATCGCGAAATGGCCGCTCATTCAAAAGTGAGCATTGATTCGAAAGAAGCCCTGCAACACTGTGAATTTTCGTGCTTTCGATGCATTCTTCAAACGTCAAATCCGAAAGAATGGTCGGAACGCGTTTGGCGAGCATTGTTTTGCCGGAACCGGGAGGGCCGATCATCAGCACGTTGTGGCCTCCGGCCGCGGCGATCTCAAGTCCGCGTTTTGCATGCATCTGTCCCTTGATATCTGAAAAATCTAACCCCATGGCGCCGGAGGCAACTTCCACCGTCCGCACTCGAAAATGGGAGGTCGTTTCGGGGGTTATAAAAACTTCCCCTTTCAAATGCCGGATCAGATCGGTAAGATCTTTCAAAGCAAAAACCCGCAGGCCTTGGACGCACTGCGCTTCTTTGGCATTGTCGGCCGGCACAAAAAAATCAGGGCAATTTTTAGCAGAATGCAAAAAAACCGCGCGCGGCAACACACCGGAAATCGCGCGCAGCTTGCCGTCTAAAGACAGCTCGCCGCAAAAAACTTTTTGCTGCACCGTTTCTTTGGGAATGTTTTCATTGGCAACCAAAATGCCGATCGCAATCGCAAGATCAAATGCCGAGCCTTCCTTCTTTAAATCGGCCGGCGCGAGATTGACGGTGATTTTCTTGGCGGGAAAAACAATGCCGCTATTTTTAACAGCCGCGCGCACACGGTCGGCGCTTTCGCGGCAAGCCGCGTCCGGCAACCCGATAATATTGAATGCGGGTAAACCATTTCCGATATCCACTTCCACGTCCACCGCATAGGCGTCGATTCCCACCACGGCGCTGGAAAGAACTTTTGCCAGCATTACCATCCCTCCCCAAAAGCATTTTCGATAATTTCAAGCTCTGCTTGGCCCTGCTTTGGCAGTAGCACGGACACCACATCGAAACGGCACGGCACGTCATGGATGCCATAGCGCATTAGGTAGTATTGCGCGCTTTTTAAGATCTGGCGGCGCTTGAACGCCGTCACGGACTCGCAAGGCAAACCCATCGCATCGCTGGATCTTGTTTTTACTTCGATGAATACCAGCGCTCCTTTTTCCTTGGCAATTAAATCAATTTCGCCCAGAGGATTTTCGTAGTTCCGGAGCAGGATTTTGTATCCTTTGCTCCTCAAATACTGGAATGCAAGCTCTTCGCCCAAAATGCCGAGCGTCTGCGATGGGTTTTCCATGATTAACCTCTCAGCCGTGATCTCTCAATCGCGGCACGTCGGTCGGGGCTATGAATAGCGCCGTCATCTCCAGCACCGTCGGTTTCTCGGTCGTAAGATTCGAGCACTTTGTCCTCGAGTTGACGCTTGAGTTCCTCATCGGCTTCCACAATGTCAAACCACCGTCCATCCTTGGCAGCCTTTCGGGGCATGGTAACAAAAATGCCGTTTTTTCCCTGCATCACGCAGAACCCTTTAATCACAAGACCCTCGCCCACCCGCACGTTTGCCAACGCCTTTAGATTGCCATCGCCGATCATTTTTCGAATGTCCACCACTTCTACGCCCATCGTTTTCATACAACCTCCTATTGTTCTTTGTAGAGTCTGACCTTCTTTCAACCTACAAGACGACGAAAGGGGTTGTTTCCGTTCAAAATATTTTTAGACGAATCAAAAAATTAAATCGCTTAACTATTTTTTGCGGAGACTAGGGGTGAGTCAGAAATGCTTGGCGGTAGGAAAAAGGGCTTATCCGGCAACAGCCGATTTAAAAATCTCGGTGATTTTTTTCGAACTGTACTTGGAACTAATGCGTGCAATCTCTGGGGTGAAAAGACGATTTATTTTGACACGCAAAAATGCGGGGCCTGACTGTTTCAGCATGGACACAAACGTGGATTTTAAATTTTCTGCGGAGCGTGCCTGGCCTGTCCAGGCATAACCACTGGCCGCCGCAATCTGTTCCAGAGATGTCGTGGAAGACGTGGTGTCCTGGTTTCCCGTCGTTTCATAAGACTCATTATCCAGCACCACATGATAAAAATTTTTGGGCTTGTAATGACCGATCGTGGATAAAATGCCCAAATGCATCAGCAGCGCCCCGTCACCGTCCAGCACCACGACTTTTTTCTGCGGCTTTGACAGCGCCACGCCCAACCCGATGGAAGGGGCATGTCCCATCGAGCCCTGCATGTAAAAATTTTTCTGTCTATCCCAGACGCTGAACAACTCGCGAGAGGGCTTTCCCGCCGTAGCAATCACACACTCGTCGCCCGTCAAACATTCGGCAATAAGCCGGATCGCATCGATCCTTTTCATCGGAAAGCCGTTGGACTTTTTTTTCTCAGGCGCATAATCCTCCAAAGTCCCTTTTTTAACAAAAAAAACAAAGGGCTGCTTTTTTTTCTTCATGAGACGGCAAGCTGCGCCCAATGCCTTCTTAAACTCCGGCAGCTGCCGCGGCATGTCCTCATGCAACACCCCAAACGCATCCAGCGCCCCGTCCATCGTGCGTCCAATGATTTCATGTTGAGGCTCATCCTCGACACCGTAGGCGCGGCCACTCATAAAAATCAAAACCGGAATTTCGTAAATCAAGTTGAGCGAGGTAAGCGGATTGACCAGATTTCCAAACCCGGAATTTTGGATGAAAAGTGCTGTCGCGTTGCCCGCCAAATAGGCGCCCGAAGCCACCCCCAGCGCGGAACCTTCGTTGGGCGCGATGGTGTAACCAAGCTTCGGATCATCGATCACATAATTGATTGCCCCTTGAAAAAAAGAACAGGGAACACCCGTGAACGAAGAAAACCCTTCTGCTTTTAGCGCTTCAATAAAATATTTCGGTGAAATCACTTAGGAAGGATTGCCGTGCGTGTGTTCGCAAAAATAAGAGTTCACGCGCTCATAATCTTCAAGCGAATGAATTTCCGACCAACCGTGTTCTATTTCCAGTCCGTGCACCGGCTGCCCCTGGTCGATCAGGTATTGCATCAAGTCGTTTACATCGGCTTTTTCAACGCTTTCTGATTCATAAAAACGCCGGCCCTTAAATTTTTCAAGCGCCTGTTTCCACGCTTGCCCAAGAAGCCTGAAACCTTTTTCCCGAAAAAAGGCCATGCCGATAAATTCATAATTGGCGTTTTGCTTTTCAAGCTTACGGCCGACTTTTTGAATAAGCCGGAAAGAGTCCTGGCCCAGCTTTCGCGCGTTGCCGCTAGAAACAGGTTCTTGCGCGATTACCCGGTCCAGTCGCTTATCACGATACGGCAATGTTTGGTAAGCGCGGTCAATCACCAGCGTGATTTCATGAGGGCTCTCCAACAGCCTTTCCAAAATATTACGATCGAAAATAATGTCCGAATAAAGCATCAGGCATTTTGTCCGAACCCAGTCTTGGGCGAGCATCAAAGTGTGAGCCACGCCGTAATTTTGGTAATCCGGATTACGCAGAAGCTTGGCGCCCTCCAGTTTGATTTTTTCCGAGGCGTATCCGCCCACCACCAAAATATCCTGAATGCCGCAGGAACGGAGGTTGTCCATCTGGTGATCCACCAGTGTTTTTCCGCCTATTTCCAGCATGCAAATGGGACGCTCTTTGAGCGCATCGCTTAGATCCGACTGAAAACGGGGGTCTCCGGCAGCCGGAATCACCGCCTGCACCGAATCTTTGGGCCCATATTTTTCTTCCTCGTCTTTGAGCGCATTCATGCCCTGGATTTCGAAAACTTGACGCATCGAAGTGATCTTGCTTTCCACGGATTCGGTGGAATCCGTTTGGAAAATTTCTTTGAAAGTGCTTTCCATCGCTTGGATCGACCCGCGAAGTCCGTGATTGGCATAGATCACCATGCGAATGCCGTGTTGCGCAAGCTCAGCGGCCTTTGTTTTATAAAAAGTCGTCGGGATCACGACAATCGGCAGCGAACCTTTCCATTTTTTCATGAAATCGTAGATTTCGTCCGCAGTCGATGCCTTGGAGTGAATCACCAATCCGTCGGCGCCGGCTTGGGCATACGCATCAGCGCGCTTCAGCGTTTCCTGCATCCCCCAACCTGCAATCAAAGCCTCGATGCGCGCGAACAGCATGAAATCGGAATGTATCTGCGCATTTTTTGCCGCCTGGATCTTGCCCACAAATTCCTCGACACTCTCGAGCTGCTGACGGCCGGGAATGAAACTATTTACTTTCGGAAATAACTTGTCTTCAATTACCACCCCGGCAATGCCGGCGGCTTCATATTTTTTCACCATGTGCCGCACGTTGGAGGCATTTCCATACCCCGTGTCGCAATCACAAATCACCGGAAGACTGGTGGCCTCGTGAATAATGCCCGCCGCATAGAGATTTTCTGTCATGGTGAGTATGTTGGCATCCGGCAGCGCGTAAGAAGTGGAAATTTCAAGGCCGCTAGCCCACACGCCATCGAAACCCTGTCTTTCAATGAGTTTAGCGCCTAACCCATTGTGAGCACCTAGGATACGAAGGATAGGCTTGGACTTGAAAAGCTGACGCAAAACCGTTGCTTTATTCTGCATAAGGAGAAATCATAAGCCAATAAACAACCTCAGTCAAGAAGGTTTAAGGTGATCGCACCCGTTGCATCGGTGCGCAAGATTTTATTGCCCGGGATAGATTCAAGCGCTGCCAGCGTGACAGGCGCAGGATGCCCGAATGGGTTTCGTTCACCCACGCTGATCAAACTAAATTTGGGCGATACCGCTTGGACAAACGCAAATCCGTCTGCCTTGAGCTTGGCGCCATGATGCGGCACTTTAAGCACATCCGCTTTCAAATCTTGGCCGGAATTTAAAATATCTTTCATCGCCGCATCCTCAATGTCGCCGGTCATAAGAAAAGAGCGTTCGGCATCGTTTATTTTGACAACGACACTGTCGTTGTTGATGTTTTTGTCGGCAACGGCATTTCTGTCCGGATGCAGTACCCGTATTTTAAACGCGGCAAAGCCTTGAATTTCATCGCCACGCGAGGCTACCCATAAGCGCGCTTTTTCATTCGCAATTTGCCACTGAATGTTCTTCCATAATTGCGAAGCATAAGGCCGGCCGGAATGTATCACGTTTTTTACGTTGAGTTCGTCAAGAACGGCCGAAAGTCCGCCGACATGGTCTTCCTGCGGGTGGGAAATCATCACCGCATCAAGCGCGCGAACACCTTTGGATTTTAGAAAAGGCACAACCACGGATCGTCCTTTGTCCGAAAAACGCGCGCCGCCGGTATCGACTAAAAGATTGCCGCCCTGGGGGAACTGAAAATAAATCGCGTCGCCCTGTCCCACATCCAGGGCGGTCATTTCAAATTTTCGGCTGGTTTGGCGTACAACTTCCTCGAGGAGAAAAACGTTCAAACAAAATAAAACGAGAATGGCCGCTCGACCCCAGCGTGTTTTGATGCGCGGCTCGAAGAAAAAATAAAAGATACCCGCGGCCAACAACGCCGCCAGCCAAGCTTCCAGCCGTCCCAGGATCAAAACCGACCCGGGTAAGTTTTCAATCACGTACAACCCGCGGATCAAAAGCAGCATGAAAAATTTCATCACCGCCAGCACAAAAAACAGCGCCGAGGGCACCCACCCAAACGTCATAAAATACAAAACCCCGCATAGAAAAAGCAAAAAAGAAATAGGGACCACCAGCAGATTGGCCAAAAGCGAATAAGGGGTCAGGATATAAAAATTTTGCACGACAATCGGAAGCGTCAACACATAACAAATAAACGAAACCCAAAAAAGTTCTCTACCTGAAAAAATCGCTTTGTCCCACCAAGTGAAGCGCTCATTCGGTAACAGCTCCAGCGGCGCGATAAAACGGGGTGCTAGCGTAATAAGACCAAAAACGGCAAGAAACGAAAGCTCGAAGCCGACGTCAAAAAGTTGCTGGGGATTCCAAAGAAGAACCACCAGCGCCGCAAGACCCAGCGAGTTCAGCCCATCGGTCTTGCGTCCGCTTAAATGGCCCAGCAGAATCACCGAACCCATCACTGACGCGCGCACCACAGGCGCCTGCCATCCCACCAGCAAACAATAACCCCAGATCGCTGCCAGCGTAAAAAAGAGCTTAAAATTCCTCGACAAGGCAAATGGCTTCAAAAAAAGCCATAAAACGGCGGACAAAAATCCGATATTGAATCCGCTAACCGCCAGAATATGCATCGTGCCTGTTTTAAGAAAAAGATCTTTGAAATCCTGGTCCATGTCGCTTCGCTCGCCCAAAAACAGCGCTTTTAAAAACGCTGCTTGACGCGAATCAAAATCCGACGAAAGGCTGCGTGACAAAGTTTTTTTCAAAGCAATCGCGCCCGCCTTTAAAAAATTTTTCTTCTCGCCTTTCAAAAACTTAAAACGAGCCTTTGTGCCGCTGTAAAACGCCGCCCGCACGTTTTTCCTCTGCCAATAAGCTTTCGTGTCAAAACCTCCGGGATTTCTCACCCCGGGAAACTCGGACAGCTCTCCCTCCAGAACAATTTGATGACCATATTCAAGGCTAGGCGGCGGATTTTTCCAGCGCACACGCACACGGCCCTGCACAATTTTTCCGAGGTTATCAAAACCATCCCACAAGCGTTCGGTTTTTAGCATAAACCAGGCCGCGCGGGGACCAAAAATGGCTTGTCTTTCTTCTACTTCGGAAATAATTTGGCCGCCAAGAAATACGTGGCGGTTTTTTTGCAATAACTCATGTGAAATGTCGTTGGAGGAAATACAGTCGGGAAAACCAAAGAGGCGCCAACACAAAATTCCAAAGGAGAAAAGGACCGCGGCAAAAAATAATGGACGGCGGCGCCATTCAAGATTCATGGCTGCGATCTCTTGATCGCGGCACGTCGGTCGGGGCTATGGATAGCCCCGTCATCTCCAGGCTGCGATCTCTTGATCGCGGCACGTCGGTCGGGGCTATGGATAGCCCCGTCATCTCCAGATAGAGACTCGGGGGAGACGACTTTTAACTCAACGCGATTCTGAGAATAAAGATACAGCGTTACGGTCAAAAAAGTCGCGGCTAAAACCATGAGCGCAGCAAGAATTTTGCGCTCGAACGTGGGCATTAGCTGACAACGATCGTAAATATTTTTTTTGGCACGTATTTTTTCTGTGTGATTTTCTTGTCCTGGATCGCCGTGACTACTTTCAAGTCTTTCATCACCAACGATTCGACAG
>CAZVNB010000053.1:0-6617 GCA_964628355.1 uncultured Planctomycetia bacterium
GAATGGGCGCTGTGCGCAGATTTATGGCCACTTAAAAAAACAATCTATTGACAGGGGTATTTTGCAACAGGCCCTTTATTATGTTTATTCTCGCCGCAAATTGTAACCTCCGAACCCGGAGCACGAATTTGTCCATTTACGCTTCAATAACGAACTGCTTGGCGCTGTAATCAACATGTGTTTTGTAACGGCCGAGGAAGGACATTCCCAGGAGACCGTCCTTGAAAGAGATGCCTGCAGGCAGATCCTGAAGCAGAATAGCCGCCTCGACGTCCTTGGCATCAATATGCTGTATGCGCAAAGACCGGAGCTTGGTGTAAAACGCGGGTATGTAGCTGCCGTCCGCGACCTGCGCTTTTGTCGATAACCATGGTACCGCCGCCGGAAAGCGCTAGTTCTAATTTGCCATCCTCGTCACTCAAGATCCGCGCTTTCATCTTGCCGCCGCTGTTAAAATAGATTTGATCGGCCCAGCATACTGAGCTGATATTCAGGAAACCAATTGCCAGAAGCAGGCTGCCAATCTTTTTTATAGACATAACAATAATATATATTATTAATCATTAATTTTAAATATTTAGTATTATTATTAATAAAAATGGCAGCACAATAAGGTTCCATAGGTACCACACTGACCAGGAAGTTTTACAAAGTTTAACTGTGTTGTGATAAAATGCGCCCATGGGTACAAACCGGTCTCTAAATAAACTGGAATTTAAGGCGCACATGAGCATTCATGATAAAGTGGCCGTCTTGGAGAACGAATCGCATGAGCCTTACTACACGCGTGACCGTTTTGGAAAAAAACACCGTGTAAGGCCATCCAGGCCGCCGCGAACCGCCGTGATTGGGCTCGTGTCACTGCTTCTTTTAGTCGCGGATCTTTTGCTGAGTCAAAATTCAGTGATTGCCAAAGCCGGGGGAAATACGAATGTCCGTGTGGAAAGTTCTGCTTTGGACGAATCAACGCTTGATGCCAAACTGAACGTGGCGCAAACCGAGAAGCCTTTTTTTTACCAAGAGGGTTCAGCTTCCGTTGGTTTTAATGAAGACGGTGATCCCAACATGAGTCTGAGGTTTTAACTCAGACCATTGAATTTGTCCTCGACGGTTGACATCGCCGTGGTCGGAGCCGGCGCCGCAGGGCTTATGTCCGCCATCTCAGCGGGTCGCGAGCGCCGACGATTAGCCCATTCCAACGCTCGGCACTCGACTGTCCTTTTAGATTCCCGAAACAAAATTGGCGCTAAAATTTTGATTTCGGGAGGCACGCGATGCAATGTCACGAATAAAGTTGTGACTGCTTCTGATTATGAAGGCGGCCCCAAACATTTTCTTCGGCACGTGTTTGACGCTTTCACGCCGGAAGAAACGATCCTTTTTTTTAAAGAAATTGGTGTTCCGCTCATTCTTGAACCGACGGGAAAATATTTTCCAACCACGCATTCGGGACGCACGGTTCTCGAAGCTCTTCTAAAAGAACTGATCCACCTGGACGTTCCTTTGAAAACCGGCGTAAAGATTGACGAAATACAAAAAAAAGGAAATTTGTTTGAGCTGATTTCCAACGAGGCGCCGCTTTATGCCCGGTGCGTGGTGCTGGCCAGCGGCGGATTGTCTTATCCTGAAACAGGAAGCGATGGGAGGGGGCTTTTGATTGCAGAAAAACTGGGGCACCGCATTATTCCAACGTTCCCGGCGTTGACGCCTTTGACCACCGACGATGTGGATTGGCAGAGCTTGAGCGGAATCACGCTCGAGTCCAGGCTGAGTTTTTTTAGTGAAGGCAAAAAAAGAGCCGAGAGTGAAGGGTCGTTTCTTTTTACACATTTTGGATTCAGCGGTCCGGCGGCTTTGGACTTGAGCCGGCATTATGCGGTTTCATCGGCAAAGGATAAGCGGATCGAAGCCAATTTTGTTATTTCTCAAGACGAAACATCCTTGTTAAAGGTGTTTGAGGAAGCCAAGCGCTCTCAGCAAAGGATTCATAACTTTTTGGCAGAGAAATTTTTGCTTCCGACGCGCTTTGTGGAAATCGTGGTCAAAAAGTTAGGCTGGCAGCATGACAAAACAATGAAGGATTGTTCCGCTTCCGAAAGAACCCGGCTTATTCAAGCGCTTTTGCATGCGCCTCTTCAGGTGAGCGGCATTGTGGGATATAAAAAAGCCGAAGTGACGGCCGGGGGCATCGATCTAGGGCAAGTGCATGTATCCACGCTTGAGTCCAAAATGATTCCGGGTCTTTTTTTTGCGGGAGAAATACTGAATGTGGATGGCCGCATCGGGGGATTCAATTTCCAGTGGGCTTGGTCCAGCGGCATTGTCGCCGGCCGGGGAGCCTGGAAACGATATTCTCTTTCTTCAGGGCCATTGGCATGAGGTGTACACGGGGGTCGTTTTTTTAGAGGGAAGGGAAAGTTGGTTTGCCGATGGAGAAATTGAAAAAGAGACTGGATATGTTAGAATATCAAAATGACTGAAAAAATTCCGATGAGCCGGGAAGGGCACGATAAGTTTGTGAAAGAATTGGAGCACCTGAAAACTGTCAAGCGGCGCGAAATTGCCGCCGACATTGCCAGGGCGCGCGCATTTGGTGATTTGAAAGAAAATGCCGAGTATGACGCAGCCAAAAACAGTCAGGCGTTTAACGAAATGCGTATTTCGGAGTACGAAGAAAAATTAAGCCGCATCCAAATTATCGATGAGAGCAAGATTCCCAAAGATCAAGTGTTCATCGGCGCGACTGTGCTTTTAAAAGATTTAAAATCTCAGGAGGAGCTTAGTTACAGCATTGTGGCCCAGGACGAAGCTAATTTTGATGAAGGAAAAATTTCTGTCACCTCTCCCATTGCAAAAGGCCTTTTAGGTCTGAAGGTTGGAGGCACCGCTGAAATCAAAATCCCTTCCGGTGTATTGAATTACAAGGTATTAAAAATCACGCGGTAACGCAACCGGCAATATCCGGCTCTAACAGGCCTTGTGTCCGATGAAAATAATTGCAGAAAAACTGACGATCGAAGAACTAGACCAAATGGCCGCAGGTCTATTTGGAAATATGGTCAAAGCGGTCGTTGATGTTGACCGAGGGTTGATTGCGCTTGACGCCGAGCTTCATTCTGATTTGGAGGCGCTGCTTATTGAAAATGGGTCCAAGCAAAAAAACCTTTGGGGAATCAATCTCTACCCAGAAATGAAAGAGGATGATTTTGTTGAATTTGATTCTATGATCAATATGCGTTTTTCGCAGGGCAATAAAACCCGCGGGGTGGACGATCCTGAAATACGAAAAAAAATTATGGAAATTATTTCAATCCGGATATTGCATTAGACGTGGCATTCGTCGCAACCTCTTGCGACTCTGTGCTCACGTTCTAATGCAATATCCGGGTTCAAAGAAAATCAAACGATGACCTATCAGCACAAAGAATTGGCGGCGGGGCGTTGGGGCGACCTGCTGTTTGTGGAGCAAATGGCGAATATTGGAAGCGAAGTGGAGCGCGCTCTTCGTTGGCAGGCAAAGCATAACCCTGCGTACAGCCAAAAAGCTTATGAGAGAGCTCTTGAATTAGTCGATTTAAGCTTGGACAGTGTTCGTGGATTTAGCCGTCTTAAAGAACTTGCTCGTCTGCGAGAAGCGCTTGTGGATTATTTTAGCGGGACCAATCAGTTTATGTCCACAGAGACTTCATGGAAGAAATATTTTTCATGTTTTACTTATGCCGCGCGCCGGTGTAATACAATATCCGGATTTAATTAAGCGGCTCAAAGTCCTCAATCATTTTTCGAGCCACCGTACCCCGCCACCGTACCCCGTCCCAAAATCGCGTCCCAAAATCGCCACCGTACCCCGTCCCAACTGTGCGCCACCGCGCCACCGGCCACCGTACCCCGTCCCAACTCGGCCACCGTACCCCGTCCCAACTGGTCTTTTTGGGACACGTTAAAAGATAAAAATAAATGGGCGATGTCTTATTCTAACGTGTCGCCCCGGTGTCTTTTTGGACGGGATCTAGTCAAACAAGGCCTCACCAGCGAGGATGAAATTGGCTGAATCAGCCAAGAAATCGCCTAAATTTGGCCGACTCAGCCTAACCCTAAACAAAACTTACGCTTTCCCTAGAAAATGTGTCTCTCCGTAATGTATTTTTGGATAAAGGCAAAAAGACCATTCACCCGGAGGAAAAAATGAAGACTTTAAGATTTGAACCATTCAGAGCCCTGTTATTTGTTTTTACCCTTTCATTTCTTTTAATGCCGACAATAGCCCATGCCGCAGTGCCGAAGCTTTTGACCTACCAAGGCGTTCTTAAGGATGGCTCGGGGAATTACTTGACAGGCACTTACTCCATGGTGTTTCGTCTTTACTCTGCGTCTAGCGGCGGCACAGCCCTTTGGACAGAGACCCAGTCTAGCGTTCCCACCTCCTCCGGAAAGTTCACTGTGCAGCTAGGCAGTGTGACAACGCTTAATCTTGACTTTAATACGAACTATTGGCTTTCAATCAAAGTCGGCTCTGACGCCGAGATGTCGCCTCGCGTTCGACTGACGTCTTCCGGCTACAGTATCCGATCCGATTACGAAACGAATGGTTTTACTCAGGGTCAGCATGACGCTCTTTCACATAAAAGTATTGAAGGTGTGAAGGAAAGTCTGGTTATGAATGCCAAAACAAACTTTAAGGTTGATGCCATTACCTTGGCTTCCGCCAACAGCATGGGAGACATGATTATTGATGCTTTTAACGACCCGACGGGTATTAATTCGGCAGCCTCCTCAAACTACACTTGGCGGGGGAATCCTAATTATGATGTGACCCTAGCCAATGACATCGATGCTAATACCTTCCTTGCTATTCACGCTAACGGTGTAGACGCCAGCGCCACCTTTATAGATTCAAGTAGCACTGCCAATACTCTTACAGCCGTTGGGGACGCTCAGATTGACACCGCTCAAAGTAAATTCGGAGGTGCTTCGGCTTTATTCGATGGCAACGACTATATCAATGTGCCTTCTGCATCCTGGATGAATGTTGGAACAGGTCCTTTTACTATTGAGTTTTGGGTTAGATTTAATTCATTGTCGGGAAGTACAAACTATATTTTAAACGACAACAATACAAACACTCGATGTTCAATAAGGTGGCGTTCAGGGTATGGACTTGAAACCCATATAGTTTCAACATATAACCCTTTCCCCTGGTCGCCTTCAACCGGTGTTTGGTATCACGTCGCCTTGGTTAGAAGCGGAACAAGCGTTTACGCTTTTATTAATGGCTCTAAGATAGGGTCTACCGGGACGTCTTCTGACAATATCTCATCAAGCGCCCCAATCACTATTGGAAGAAACCCAGCACTTGACGGCTTAAACGGCTGGATTGATGAATTTAGATTTAGCAATGTGGCGCGGTGGACAGCGAACTTCACCCCCCCTTCATCGGAATATTCTTCCGGAGGATCCGGCACAGCTACGGTCATCTCCAATCCCTATCCTGAGCCGGCAGCCCCCACCGAAGCCATGGTGATTGCCGATGAAACCTTAAACACAGGAAGCATTAGCTATTATGTCTCGCGGAACAATGGCGCAACCTGGACCCAGTGCATCAAAGAGACCGTGACTAACATTAGCTCCCAGCCTTCCGGCACACAGCTTAAGTGGAAAGCATCCATCACCGGGAATGCTGAGTTAAATTCAATCGCCCTGGCAGTTTAATTAACATAGGAGAAGAAGAATGAAAAAATATGTGTTTAGTTTTTTAATGTTTCTAATACTTCTGGGCCAAGCAACGCTTCACGCCAAGCCCGAGAGAATCTTAATTAAGGCTCGCACTGAAAACGTGAAGGAACGCACAGCTACCACTAAAACAAAAAACGTTTATCTTAAAGACATCGAAGACCCTGCCGCCCAGAAAGCAATACGGGAACTTTATAGTCACCTGGGTCTTAAAACTAAAAAGTGAGTCATGTTATGAAGCGACTAGTTAGTCTCATCGCGTTTACTCTGCTAACACTTCATTTAACGTCCTTAGCCTTTACCGACTCTTCTTCGATAAACTTCACTTTACTTGAAGACCGTTTTACAGCAGGGGGTGGAAGCGCCTCATCTGTCAACTACCAGATTGCTGAAACCTCCTTTGATACGTTTAGCGGTCTAGCCTTATCCAGCGCAAATTATGCGTTGGATACGAAGATTGGTATCTCAGGGGGTGCCGACATCGGCACGATCAACTCCATCACACCGGGAGATTTTGCTAGGTTCTATTTAGATACCAATGCCTCCTACGCCATACAAGCTTCAGTCCAAGGAGGGAACACCCTTCAGTATGGCGCTAAACAAGACACTATAACCAAAGTCAATGCTCAAATACCAAACACTGTTAGCTGGGTATTAAACAGCCTAGACATCGGGCGGCATACAAATACTCTCCAAGTGATAGCCCCAGAGGGCACAACAATAAAAAAACAAGACGCCTACGTGTTAAGGAGACCCGTAAAGTGAAGTCAAGCTTTTCTCATGGCACAAGAGTCGTTGCTTTCACCGCCTGCATGTCGTTTCTACTAAATATTGTGCTGGATTCAGGTTCTCTCGTCCTTGCAAGCTCTGCCGCCACTTCTTCCGGC
>CAZVNB010000054.1:0-39012 GCA_964628355.1 uncultured Planctomycetia bacterium
GCGACGTTGGATTTTAACCCTTGGACCTTGGATTTTGTTTATTCCAAGATTTCCGAAGGCGCCACCAATCCCGAGGATGATCGTGATCTATACATCGCCAACGTCAACTACAAGTTCGCTGAATACAACGCCGTTGCCGAAGGTTACTACGTCGGTGAATTCGATCGCAACACGCTGAGAACCACTGGTACCGCTGGTACTGATGACTCCGCAGGCACCAAGGAAAATGAGACCGACACCGTTGGCGCTCGTGTTCAGTTCGATCCGATTTCACAGATCACCTTAGGTGGTGAACTGGCTTATCAGTTCGGTGACTACCGAGCGGCAAAGGCTGTCACTTCAGCATTTGCTCCTTCACGCGATCGTCAAGCTTGGGCTGCTGATATTTTCGGCACCTATCGCTGGGACAACACGTGGAAGCCTGAACTGACCGTGGAATATGTTCACCTCTCGGGGGAGGAGGATCTGGGCGTGGGTTCTTCGCAGTCTTACGGTTCTTGGAACAGCCTGTTCCGGGATCCGCAATACGGTTGGTATCAAAATTTCCGTGAGACTTTGTATGCCACGGCCCAAACAAACGACCAGCCGTCCGGTCAAAATCAACAGCACGTCTCCATCTATGGTTCCCTGAAACCATTGGAGGATATTCTGTTGTCGGCGCAGTACTATCATTTTTGGACGGCCACTGCCGCTCATACCGTCACGACGAATCCAAACTCCGGATCGTTGTCCAGCCACCTGGGGGATGAAGTGGATATACTGATCTCGTATGATTATACCGAAGACGTAACCTTTGACACGCGATTGGCCTGGTTTGTTCCTGGGTCGCTATTTTCTTCACCGAATGACGCCACAGCCACTCAAGTGGTGAGTTCAGTAAAAGTTGTTTTCTAAGACGCGATTCGAGTAAAACAGCACGCTGAGAGTCGCTGTAGCTTGTTTTTTGTTTGTTAGCACTTGAATAAATATGAAATTAGTTATATAATTACATTAAAAGTAAACTCTATATGGTATAAATGAAAAAAATACTAAAGACATCTAAGCCGTTAATATTAGCGTTGTCCTGTGTGGCGTTTTTCTCTTCTCCGATTTTGGCTGGGGAAATTGTTGGGATGGTTGGTCCCGCGACAGGAAGCAGTACTGCGCCCCAAGCTGTGGTTTGGATCGAGAATGCGCCGAGCGTTGTTGATGTATCAAATACGAAAAATACGCTTTCACAAAGAAACGTGACGTTTTCTCCCTCCATGATGGTGGTGGTGGTTGGACAAACGGTGGATATGCCCAATGACGACAACATCGCGCATAATGTTTTTTCCTATTCACCGGCCAAGCAGTTCAACTTGGGTATTTATCCCAAAGGCGAGTCAAGAGCCGTTACTTTTAATAAGCCGGGTTTGGTGGATGTTTTTTGTTCCATCCACAGAAACATGAACGCAAAGATTTTCGTAGTGCCCAACGAGTTTTATGCCACCGGAGAGATGGGCAGCCGTTATCGGATTAAAGATGTGCCGGCTGGGACTTATACGTTGAAGGCGTGGCATAAAGATTTTTCGGAACAATCAAAAGCTGTTACGGTTCCAATTAGCGGGGAAGTCGTGGTGGACTTCATGTGGATTTCATAATGACCAAATGGAATTAGAGGCAAACACTATGACAAAAATGCAACGGAGTGGCCGAGTTTTTTTTGTAGCGGTTTTTTCTATAGCGGTGTTAGTCTGTTCCGAATTTGTTTTCGCTGAATCGGAAGAAAATCGTCCCGAACCGCCGGCATTCGGCATAGAAATGTTGGACCAAATGACGACACTTCCGGGCGATATTGGCCCGCTTCCAGACGTGCCGGTTCCAACCGATAATCCTCAGACGCCTGAAAAAGTGGAGTTGGGCCGGAAACTTTATTTTGACAAACAATTGTCGGGCGACAAATCCATGAGTTGCGCTACCTGTCATAGCCCGACATTGGGTTATGGTGATGGCAAGCCAAGAGCCATCGGCTTTGGCAACAAGGAGTTGGGCCGTCATTCACCGACTGTGCTAAACACTGCTTACAACCATTTTCAGTTTTGGGATGGTCGTGCGTTGACACTGGAGGAACAGGCTAAAGGTCCCATCATGGCCCCGGGAGAGATGAATGTCGGAAGCGAAGAGGTGATGCTCGGGCGCTTGAATGACGTGAGTCAATACAAGGAGAGCATCCAAAAAATTTTTGGGGAAGCCCCGAGTTTGAACAATGTGGCCAAGGCTATCGCTGCTTTTGAGCGGACGATCGTCACAAAAGATTCGCCTTTTGATCGTTATGCCAAGGGGGATAAAGCCTCCCTGACGGATGCGCAAAAACGAGGGCTTATTCTTTTTATTGGCAAGGCCAATTGCACGGCTTGCCACAACGGGCCGAATTTTACGGACAATAAGTTTCACAACCTCGGCGCGCCGCAAGAAGGTCCCCTGAAAGAAGACTTGGGCCGCTATGGCATCACCAAAGACGAAAAAGACAAACGCGCGTTCAAAACTCCGTCCGTTCGGAATGCGGAGTTGACTGCACCCTACCTTCATGACGGGTCCATGGATACCTTGGAAAAGTTGATAGACTTTTATAATAAAGGCGGCGGAGATGACCCGAATAAGTCGGAGCTTATTTTCCCACTCAATTTGTCCGCACAAGAAAAACAGGATTTGATCACCTTCATCAAGAGCTTGACCGGAACTCTACCAAAAGTGGAAATCCCGATAGACAATTGATGGGCATTGGAAGCATGAAATACTTTGGCGGGCAGTCTCTTAAAGCCAGAGTGTTGTTTTCTATCGCCGCCGTCATTATCAGCTTGGTGTTGTTGATATACTTCGTCATCCACCATGCGGTGCAAGAACAGACTGGCATGATTTTAAAGCAAGACAAAAAACGTGCCGAGCAGGTATTTCTCAATTACTTGCAGTTCCATTACCGTTTCATGGAAATAGGCGTTCGATCTTTCACGGATGCGCCGGAATTTAAAGCGCTTGTGACGACGACTGGCGTGGATCGTGAAACGCTATTGACCACGTTGCAGGAATTTCAGAAGGTGATGGAGTCAGACCTTGTGGCAGTCATAGGTCGTGACGGAAGTGTGCGCGCTCGAACCGACAAGCCCAACGGTGAAAATGAAAATTTGTCGACTTTGGCGCTGGTGAAAAGCGCGCTTGGAGGTCAGGAGGCGCGCGGGATTTTGCTGGAAGGCTCGCAAGTGTATCTGGCGTTTGCCTATCCGCTACGCCTGGGCTCGGATGTGCAAGGTTGCGTGGTGGGTGGTTTTCTTTTTGATCAAAACACGGCCAAGCAGTTGAAGGAAGCGCTTCGGCATGAAATCGCTTTGCTTGTGAATGACAAGGTGATTTTTTCCACGCTAACCGGGGAAAAGATGGAAAACGCCGGCGCTGTCATTAAAGATGACCGGAAATACTTACGCGGCATGAAACTTCCGGCCGGCGAGTTTTGGAAAATAGTCGTGCAGGGGGACGAGTATTTGGCTTTTCGCATCATGGCAGAAGACGATCATGCGTATGGCTTAAAGAGCATAGGATTGGAAGTCATGGCCCCAGCCAAAGAGTTGCTTGGTTTTTACGACCGTGTGCGTTTTTTATTGGTAATACTCGCAATTGTGGGGGCGTCGATTACCGTTGTCGGTGCCCATTGGGTTTTAACTCGGGAAATACTGGGGCCACTGGATGGAGTGGTGCTGCATTTGAAGGATATTGCGCAAGGGGACGGGGACCTCACGCGGCGTGTGGAAGTGCATCGACATGACGAGATCGGGCAGCTAGGTCAGTGGTTCAATCTATTTGTCGATAAAATCCAACACGCGATCATTGCCATTGGAAAGAATGTGCAAACTCTCGCGAACTCTTCGCTGGAGGTGAGTCAGACAATCAGCCGCAATGCCGAGGCATCCTCGTCCAACAGTCAAATGGCGGTCAATGTGATCCAAGAAATTAATAAAAGCATGCAGTATGTCGCCGCCGGCGTTGAAGAAATGAATATGAACATGCGTGAAATATCGCGCAACGCGAGCCAGGCCAACGCAGTGGTGTCTACCGGCATCCAGATTAACGAAGACGCAAATCGCACGCTCAAACAACTAGGCAATAGCAACATTGAGATCCGCAACGTCATCAAATTGATTACGACGATCGCTGACCAGACGAATCTTTTGGCGCTCAATGCGACCATTGAAGCGGCAAGGGCCGGCGAAACAGGAAGAGGGTTTGCGGTGGTCGCCAATGAAGTTAAGGAATTGGCCAGGCAGACGGCTAAAGCCACTGAGGAGATTAGCCTAAAGATTCTTGCGATCAACAAGGATACAGACGACGTGATCATGGCCACCCAAAAATCCAAAGAAGTGATAAAAAATATCCATAGTTTTCAAAACACAATCGCGCAAGCCATGCAACAACAAACCGGCACGACACAAGAAATGAGCCAGCACATTATCGAGATGGCAAAAAAAAGCTCGGAAGCTATGAAAATTTTATCGGACGTGGCTAGCTCAGCACGGAGCGTGGACGGGGAAGCCAAAAGCACACAAGTTGCTTCCCAGGAACTTGCGCAAATGTCCAAGGATCTTCGCGTGTTACTAGAACAGTTTAAATATTAAATCCATGATCTCTTTTCCCAGAAAGCTAAGGTATTATGTATGGACAGTCGCCGCTTTGTTTTTTGCCGGTGTTTTGGCGTTCGCGTTTGGCTATCGAGAGTTCGCGGCAAATTTTTTGTCTCCCGTAGAGCGTGGTCGGAAGACGGCGGATCGCGCGGGTTGTTTTTCGTGTCACGGCCCGGCGGGCATTTCTGGTATTCGAAATCCTACCGTTGGGGAAACAGAATTGATGCATGCGCCGCCCTGGAGTCAAAATTTTTTGACGCGTTACCGAAATACGGAAGAGATTCGTGAATGGATTATGGACGGAGCGCCAGCGCGATTACGAAACGACCCCGAATGGATGAAAACATATGCGAATGAGCGCATCCACATGCCGGCCTACCGGGGGGTGTTGAGCAGCCGCGAACTCAGTGATTTAGTGGTTTACGTGAAGGCTATTTCATGGATCGAACAGCCTTTGTCGGAAGAAGCCCTCTATGGGCGAACAGTGGCCGGCAAATACGACTGTTTTCAGTGTCATGGGCCAACGGCGCGAGGTTTGGTCCGAAACCCCAAATCGCTCATGGGGTACATTCCAGCATGGACGGGAGACGACTACAAAGAGCTGGTAAAAAACGATCAGGAGTTCCGTGACTGGGTGATGCACGGTTCCATTCCGCGTTTGGAAAAAAATCCTGTGGCAAAATTTTTCTTGAAAAGACAGGTCATTGCCATGCCGGCGTATGAAGGCTTTGTGGATGAAAAAGAATTAAAGGCGCTAAAGGCTTATATTGAATGGCTTCGAGTGCAGGAATAGGAATAAGTATTCGCAACCCGAGCGCGATTATCCTAAAGTAAATAAAATAGAGGTTCAAATCTCTTTTTGACCACGTGTCGGTTTCAACAAATACCTAGGGAATAATTCAAACAGTGTGGCCAAGGAGAGACTTGGCCACTTGCAGTTATGCTTATACGTCCAAAGACAAAGACTACCCTCTCAAGGATTAAAAAGGAAAAAGGTTGAATGATCACTTGGTCCATCCGAAAAAAACTTCTTATTATCTTTCCGACGCTAGTGATAATCCCCCTTTTTTTAGCCAGTTTTCTAAGTTACAACTATTCTATCCATTCGCTTGAAAAACATATCGGCCTGGGCTTGCAGAGGCAGGCTACACAGGTAATGGGTCAGATCGACCAAATGCTTTCCGAGCGTCTGAACGACGTGGAAGTTTGGGTTGCCGAACCGATGTTCCAGGATCTTTCGTCCACTGAGTCACAAGATCGCATCCAATTATTTCTTTCCGAGGCAAAAAAACGGTACGGCTTTTACTCTGAGATTTTGTGCGTCAACTCCAGTGGCGAAATCGTTGCCGATACCCGCAATCGCTTCAAAGGCACAAGTGTGGCCACCGAGCCATGGTTTAAGAAAATGCTGGAGGGAAACCCCGGTCGTGCGGCAATGGAAGATCTTGCCTTGCGCCCCACATTCGGTGGTTATAGCATTCTAATCGCCGCCCCGATCGCTTTGGGCAAAGCATCCCCCGCGCCGGAACATCCTTCAGCCATTGGAATAGTGGTCGCTTTTTACAATTGGTCGGAAATATTGTCATTGGTCAACACGCTTCCCATTTTGGAAAACAAAGAACAAAGCCGCTTTTCTTACGCTCTTTTAATCAATCGACATGGAGAAATTTTGACGCAGCCCTATTTTGAGGAGAAAGAGCTCGTCATGACGTCAAACCTCGTTCGGGACCATCTGCAGGCGGCGGCGCTGGCTACGCAGGGGAAGGAAGGTTACCTGATCGAGAAGGGACTTTACCAAGATTTGAATTTGGTCGGCTTTGCTTCTTCACGGGGTTATCAGAATTTCAAGGGTTTTTCCTGGAGTGCTCTAGTTTTCCAAGACGCGCGCCAAGCGTTTATCCCCGTCTCAGAACTACAAAGGCGAATCTTTACCATTGTTTTTTTGGCTGTTTTTTTGTCTTTGGCTGTTTCATTTGTGGTCGCTCAGGGCATTGTCCGGCCCTTGAAAGTTTTGACGGATGTTGTTATTCAAATTTCTAGGAAGAAAGATTTGAGCCAAAGAGTCCATGTTTCATCCAAAGATGAACTTGGACAATTGGCGAATGCTTTTAACCAGATGATTTCGGATCTTGATAAGGCCAATCAAGAAAAAAATCTGGCAGAGCAGATAGCCCTACAATCCCAAAAAATGTCTGCCGTGGGGCAGCTGGCCGCCGGTGTTGCCCATGAAATCAACAATCCCTTGGGAGTGATCTTAGGTTTTGCCCAAGGGGTGATTAAGCGGATCGAGGCCGGTAGTATGTTGGAGATGCCCTTAAAATCCATCGAACGTGAAGCGCTAAGATGCAAGCAGCTCGTGCAGAACCTGCTAACGTTTTCAAGGGCAGGTAAAACCGAGAAACAAGACATTGACATCAATGAAAAGATCGAAAGCTCACTGTCGCTGGTCATGGCCCAGACGAAGGTCAAAAACATCCAACTTGTGCGAGAACTAGAACCCGGAATTCCCAAGCTTTTTGCCAACGGCAGCCAAATCCAACAAATCATCGTCAATCTCTCCAACAATGCCATGGACGCCATGCCAAACGGAGGCACGCTTACCGTTCGAACCAATAAAACAAAGCTGGAAAACAAAGACATGATTCAAATCGAAATTCAAGATACCGGAACGGGTATCCCCAACGACGTGCAGCAAAAAATCTTCGAGCCTTTCTTCACCACCAAAGAGGTGGGCAAAGGCACCGGCCTGGGGTTGTCCCTTGTCTATGAAGTCGTGCAAAAACACGATGGACAGATCCGAGTGGAGAGCGAAGTAGGCAAGGGGACGTTGTTTAGGATTGATTTGCCTACCCGAGCGCAATTATCCTAGCCTTGTTTTTTGCCTATAAAAAGTGTATTCTCGGACTCTATAACCAAAGGGAGTCCCATGAAAAAAGTTCTTTTTTTGATCCTGCTGAATTTGTCCGTCGTGCCTTCGGTGATGTCCGCTGCTGATAAGCCCCCCTCCGACGAAGTCATCGTCACCACAACGCTTGAAACTGTCCTCTGATTCGGCTATTTTTGTTTGAAGAATCGCCTGCCGCATGGTGAAAAAGGTGACAAAGCGACACGTTTTTTTTCTATTGTCTTGTGTTTTTCTGCCCGGTTGCCTCTTCCAAGAAAGTCCGGAGGAGTTGGATCGTCTCGTCAAAGAGGACCCTTCTTTTAAACAAATGATTTTGTCGCGCGACCAGGCGTATGGGCAGATTCGTCTTATCAAAGAAGATCTTTTGAACAAAAAGAAAACGTTGGATGCGCAGGTCGATAAACTTCGCAGCGAGTATGACGCCTATGCCAAGACACAGAACAAGAAAGCCGAGCAGTTTCGTAACGGGGTCGAGGCCAACAACAATCTTTTAAAACGGCAGCTTGAACAAAACGGCGCGCATATGGAAGAAAAGCAAAGCGAACTGGCAGGCTATGAAAAAACGCTTTCCGACGTGCGCAAAGTGCTCAATGAGGGCAAGGGCCTCAGCCTGTCCAAGACCGAACGGCAGAAATGGGAAGAGCGCATTCTGATGCTTTCAGAAAAAATTCGTCCACTGGCGGAGGATATCCAAGAGCTCAAGCTTCAGATACGCTTAAAGAAACAAAAGATTCGGTTTTTGAAATAATATCCCGCGAATGATCTCGTCGCAACTTTTCTGGAAAAAAATTTCCTGGCTGGGCGGGCCTTTTGAATTTTATCTCGGTTTCAAAGGATCTGCGCCCAGTGTTTTGTTGGAAAGCGCGCGGGAAGAAAGTCCTGCGGGCCGCTACTCGATCGTGGCCAAAAATCCTTTCTTGATTTTGCAGCACCGAAAGGGGCGCACAACACTTTACACCCCTGCCACAAAAACTTTTGAAACTAGCTCTAAAAATCCGTTCGAACTTTTGAAAAAATTTCTCGATCGATATTCGCTTGAGCCCTCGGGCGACTGGCCGCCTTTTGCGACGGGGGCTATAGGTTATGTGGGCTACGAATGCCAAAAAATTGTCGAGCCCCGCGCCGGCCTCAAAGCCGACAAAGCGCGATCGTTGCCGGATATTTATTTCCTTTTTTTTAACCGGTGCGTGGTTTGGGATCACAAAAAGCGTGAAATTTTTATCGGAGTGCGTGATTCGGCAGAGGAATTACGTCGTTTTGAAAAAGAAATTCTGGCCGTCTTTGGCCGCCGGGTTGCCAAGAAAGTGCCGAAGAGTTTTCCCGACGCCCAGGAGCCGTTGAAACTGGAAAGTTCTTTTACAGAACAAGATTTTGTGCGGGCGGTGGGCAAGGCCAAGCGATACATTCGCCAGGGAGAAATATTTCAGGCGAATTTGGCGCAGCGTTTTTCATTTTTGCTGGATAAAAGCCCCGAAACTATTTATGCCGCGCTTAAGGCGATCAACCCGTCGTCATTTTTCGGTGTGTTGGACGCCAAAAAATTTCAGATCGTTTCCGGCTCGCCCGAGCGGCTTTTGAAATTGGAAAATGGGCAGTTGGAAACCAGGCCAATTGCGGGCACGCGCCGGCGCGCAGATGATTGGCTCCAGGACCAGAAGCTTTCGATGGATTTGTTGTTGTCCGAGAAGGAACGCGCTGAACACATCATGCTGGTGGATCTGGAGAGGAACGATTTAGGCCGCGTTTCTGAATATGGCAGCGTGCGGGTGGATGAACTCATGGGGCTGGAAAATTATTCGCATGTGAAGCACATCGTTTCGAATGTGCGCAGCGTTTTGAAAGAGGGTTTGCACGCCGTCGATGCTTTTCAGGCTCTTTTTCCCGGGGGCACGATCACGGGCGCCCCGAAAATCCGCTGCATGCAAATCATTGAAGAGCTCGAACCGGTGGCGCGTGGGCCGTACACGGGGTCGTTGGGTTATTTCAGTTTCAGCGGTAACATGGATTTTAATATTTTAATCCGCAGTCTTGTGATTCAAAATCAACGCGCCACGTTGCATGTGGGCGCGGGAATCGTCGCTGACTCGGACCCCAGGAGCGAGTATCATGAAACCTTGTATAAAGCAGAGGCTGTTCTCTCGGCCGTTTTTAGCCGGGCACGCGCGCGGGCTTTTCTCCGAAAACGCGGCGCTCACGCTAGACTTTCTTAACCGCGTTTCCGTGTTTGAGACGCTGCGCGTTTACGGCGGCAGGATTTTTCACAGCCAAGAACATTTACTGCGCTTGTCGGAATCTTGCGCGGTGTTGGGATGTCCATTGCCTGTCGAAAAAAAGCGTTTAAGAGGCTGGCTGGAGGCTTCGATGCAAAAAAGCAGATTTAAGGACGCCACACTTCGTCTATCCGTGCACTGGCGACACAGCGGCGGCGGACAGCTGGTGCTTATTGTGCGGGAATTTAAGTCACACCCGCGAGTGTGGTATGAAAAAGGGGTGGCGTTGCGCACGGCCGTGGGTCGTCGGCCGACGCTCAAAGCGCAAGACCCACAGGTGAAAGCTTCCCAATATGTGTGCGGTGTGCTAGCGTCATTGGACCGAGGGCAGCTTGCGGCGCATGAGCTTCTTTTTTTGGGACCGTTGGGCACCCTGGCCGAAGGAACCGTGTCCAATGTTTTTATTGTGAAGAAAAAATCCCTTTTGACACCTTCCGTGGGTTCAGGTATTTTAAAAGGGGTCACGCGCGGGTTGGTGATTGGCCTGGCCCGAAAGCGGGGCTGGGACGTGCTGGAACGTCCATTGACGCGGCACGAGATTTACACGGCTGAGGAATGCTTTATCACTAATACTTCCTCGGAAGTGTTGCCGGTGGTGCGCGTGGACGAGCGTGTGATTGGCAGCGGGTGTCCGGGACCGCTGACCAGGACACTGGCGGGGGATTTCAAGAAAAACCGATGAATCGCATCAGACGGGCTCTCATCAGCGTATACGACAAAACGGGCGTTTTGCCTTTCGCGAAAGCGCTGCAGTCATTAGGCGTCGAAATTATTTCCACCGGCGGCACTGCACAACTTCTAAAAAAAGATGGCGTGTCGGTCAAAGAAGTATCTGAAATCACGAAATTTCCCGAAATGCTTTCCGGGCGCGTCAAAACACTGCACCCGAATCTTCATGCGGGGCTGCTGGCGCTGCGCGACAATCCCCAACATTTGGAAACTCTGGCCGAACATAACATCAAGCCAATCGATTTGGTCATCGTCAATCTCTACCCCTTTTGGGATGCGGTCAAAACCAAAGCCGATGAACTTGAAATTATCGAAATGATCGACATTGGCGGCCCGTCGATGTTGAGAAGTGCGGCTAAAAATTTCAGGTTCGTGGCCGCAGTGTCGGATCCCACCGACTATCCGCGTGTGATGGAAGAGTTGCAGAAAAACAAAGGGTGCTTGAGTGATGCCACGCTGCGCGAGCTGGCTGCCAAGGTTTTTCGATTGACGGCGCGCTACGACGGGTTGATCCAAAATTATCTTAGCAACGGAAAAACTTCTTCCACTGAAATTTTTCCGGAAAAACTGATGCTTGATTTCGAAAAAGTGCAGGATCTGCGCTACGGAGAAAATCCCCATCAACGGGGCTCGCTGTATCGCGAAAAAGGCGCTGTTTCCGGCGTTGTGGGCGCCGAAAAATTTCATGGCAAGGAACTTTCGTTCAATAATATTTTAGATCTCGATGCGGCCTGGGAGATGACCCAGGCGTTTGGAGAACCGGCTTGCGCCATCATCAAGCATATGAATCCCTGCGGGTTTGCGGTGGCCAACAATGTCGCCGAAGCTTTCCGTCATGCCTACGCGTGCGATTCGCTTTCGGCGTTTGGCGGTATCATCGGTTTTAATGCACGAGTGGACGCGAAAACAGCAAAGCTTATTTTGAACAGTGGGTTTGTGGAATGCGTGATTGCCAAATCGTTTGACCGCCAAGCGCTCGATCTTTTGAAATCAAAAAAGAATTTGCGCGTCCTGGGCGTGGCCGGGTCCAGTGTTGCCGCCCGTTATGATTTTAAAAAAATAAGCGGAGGGCTTCTTTTACAGGAAGCCGATGCCAAGGATCTATCGGAGCCGGAACTTAAGTGCGTGACAAAGCTCCGTCCGAAAAAAAACGAAATTTTGGACATGTTGTTTGCATTCAAGGTATCCCGTTATGTCAAATCAAACGCCATCGTGATTGCCAAGGGCATGGCCACGGTGGGGCTCGGAATGGGTCAGCCTTCGCGCGTGGATTCCTGTCAGACCGCTTTTCGGAAGGCTGCGAAAAAAGCCAAAGGAGCGGTGTTGGCTTCGGATGGTTTTTTTCCGCGATCCGATTCGATTTTGCTTGCGAAAAAATATGGGATCCGCGCGATTATTCAGCCCGGAGGTTCCGTGCAAGATGCCGAAGTGATCGCGGCCTGCAACCGAGCCAAAATTAGTATGGTGTTCACCGGGGTAAGACATTTTAAGCACTGATGCTCTGCTAAAAAGGAGGTTATCATGAAGGAAGGAAATTGCGTGATATGTAAAATCGTGACAGTCATTGTTTCCGTTGGGGCTATCAACTGGGGATTGATCGCTTTTTTTCAGCTGGATCTGGTAGCCAAGATTTTCGGGTCGATGACTACCGCCAGTCGCGTAGCGTACGGAGTGGTAGGGGTTGCCGGTGTAATGAAACTCATCAGTCTTTTTGCTTGTTGCCCGTGCTGCAAGAAGGAGCCTTGCAAAAAATAAAAACTCCTTGGGTAGTTTCTCCGTTTCACAGCTGATCACCGGCACGCTCTTCGGGGCGGTGGGGTTTGTGGTGTTTGTTTATGGCAAGAAACAAGTTAGTTGGAAGCCGATGCTGGCTGGTGCGGCGTTAATGGTTTTGCCTTATTTGATCGAGAAAACCGTGGTGCTTTTTGCCAGTGGTGCGCTCATTCTCGCGGTGTTGTATGTTTTTCGGGATTAGAATCCATGAGGATTTATGAGCGTCATCAATGAAGCGCTAAAACGCGCGCGCGAATTCAGCCAAAAACCAGGATCGCCGGCAAACCGGCCAGGCAAGACAACTTTGGATTTCTCGTCGAAAGCTTGGATTCTGGCGTGGATCGCTGTTTTTATCGCGGGAGCCTCTCTTTATTATCGGGAGTTTCAGTCCCATCAGAAGACGCAAACGAAATTGCAGCAGGCGCTGCTTAAACTGAACGATGCGCGTGGGGAAGCCATGCAGGCGTATGGCCTGGTGGCAAAAAAACAGGTCCTCGAGTACGATAATCTTGAAAAAGAAAAAAAAATATCCGAGCTTTCCAAACAACTGCATGAACTGAAGATGGATAAGCTGCAGTCCACCCAGTCCAAAGCCTAAGTTTTTTTATGAATTACCAAGCCGCTGTTGCCTATCTGGATTCTTTCATCAACTATGAAAAGGAAGATGCCTCCAATTACCCGGAGGCGTTTAAGCTCGACCGCATGCGTTCATTGGCAAAAGAATTCGGCAGTCCCCAAAACGCCTATGAATCGATAATCATTGCCGGGTCCAAAGGAAAGGGCTCGACAGCCGCTTTTTTAAGTTCCATTCTGCGGATGGAAAATTTGCGGGTCGGGCTTTACACATCGCCGCATTTGAAAGAGGTGCGTGAACGTATTCAAATTAACGGGCTTTGCATCAATGAATTGCGTGTGGTGGAATTCGCCTTGCGGGTCAAAAAAATCCAGGAAGAATACGCCTGGAAAAAAAATCCTCCGACCTATTTTGAAGTGTTGACCGTGCTGGCGTTCCACCATTTCAAGGAGATGAAAGTGCAGGTGGCGGTGCTCGAAGTGGGACTGGGTGGTCTTTATGATTCTACCAACATTGCCCAGGCCAAAGTGGCGGGACTGACGCCGATCAGCCTTGAGCACACGGACAAACTGGGAAAAACGGTTTCAAAAATCGCCGTACAAAAATGTGGCATTATCAAGGGCCGCGAACTCGTGGTGTCTTCCGCGCAATCTCAAGCGGTGCAGAGTGTGATCGAGACGACGGTGCGTGAACGCGAGGCCAAACTCGTGCTTGTCGGCAAAGACATCCAGATTTTCGAGCGCGAATATGAGGAAGATTTTCAGCGTCTGGATGTGCGCACCCCCTGGGGAAATTTTTATAATCTGGAAATCCACCTGCGCGGACGCCACCAGATGGAAAATGCCGCTCTGGCCGTAGGTCTGGCCAAGGCGCTGGAGAAAAAAACTCGATTGACCCTTTCGGAGAGCGCTGTTCGGCAGGGTTTGCTGGACGCGCGTTGGCCGGGCCGATTGGAAAAAATTGCCCAGTGCCCGAAAATTGTGCTGGATGGCGCTCACAATGTGGACAGTGTCAAAAAAATGCTCCAGGGACTGAAGCGCCATTTTAAATATTCTCGTCTAATCGTGATTTTTGGCGCGTCCAAGGACAAAGACGTGGAAGGGATGTTGCGGGAACTGGTGGAAGAAGCCGAATGTTTTATTTTTACCGAGTGCCGCCATTCACGCGCGATGCCGGCGCGGGTTTTGGCTGAGTATGCCCCTGCTGGCGCCAAAAAAGTCTTTCAGGGATCGGACAGCGCCTCGGCGCTTGAAAAAGCGCGCTGTCTTGCGGCTACAGACGATTTGATTTTGGTGACGGGCTCCCTTTTTCTGGTGGGAGAAGTCCGGGTTCTGCAAGGAGTGCCGGGATGAATCTTTGTGTTTCAAGCCAAGACACGATAGCCGCGATTGCCACTCCGCCGGGCGAAGGAGGGATCGGGATTGTTCGATTGAGCGGAAAAAACTCGCTGGCGATTGCCGAACAAATTTTTGAATCCAAACAAAAAAAGAAAGTGTGCGAGCAAAAAAACTTCACGGTTCGGCATGGGCATGTGGTGGCGCGAAGCGGACAAACCAAAAAAACCGTTGATGAGGCGCTTTTGACCGTCATGCGTTCTCCTAAAAGCTATACTGGCGAAGATGTCGTGGAAATCAGCACGCATGGCGGGCAGGCGGTGTTACAGGAAGTGCTGCGTTTGGCTACCCAAGCCGGCGCAAGACTGGCTGAACCGGGAGAATTTACCAAGCGCGCTTTTCTCAACGGTCGCATGGATCTTTTGCAGGCGGAGGCCGTGCTGGATCTGATTCAGGCAAAAACTGCTCAAACGCTTCGATGGGCCTCTTCTCAATTGGAGGGGACTTTTTCCAGGAAAATGTGTGCAGTCAAAGAAGCGCTGCTGGAACTTTTAAGCCATCTGGAGGCTGATGTGGATTTTCCTGATGATTTTCCGGATACCGATTCGACGAAACAAATCGAAAGGAAGCTTTTGGCCTCTCAAGCGGATATCCAGGCGCTTTTGGATGGCTCCCGCCTTGGTTTTTTAGCCAAGCGGGGACTCAAAGTCGCTATATGGGGGCGTCCGAATGTGGGAAAGTCCAGTTTATTCAATCAACTTACAAGCAGCAACCGGGTTATTGTCACGCCTTATCCTGGCACGACGCGTGATGTGGTGGAAGAAGAAGTAGCGATTGCCGGTTTTCCGGTGAGGCTTCAGGACACTGCCGGCGTGCAGCAGACACAAAATCCAATCGAAAAGGAGGGGGTAGAACGATCCAGGAAGGCCATGGATAGCGCGGATCTGGTTGTTTTTGTTTTAGACGGCAGTCAAAATCTGCATCCCCAAGACAAGGAGTTATTCGAAGAATGCCGTGAAAAAGCCATGATCCTCGTCCTTAATAAAAGCGATCTTTCACCAAAGATAGGGCAGCAAGATCTGTGTGCGTTTGGCGTTACATCCCCCGTGGTTTCCTGCTCATGTTTGGAGGAGAAAGGGGTGGAGGGTTTGAAGCAGGAAATTTTTCGTTTCATCTCTAAGGGGATTGTAGAGATTCCGGATGAAGCCGTGGTGAGCACCGTGCGCCAGAAGAATGCGCTACAAGAGGCGGCCGACGATTTGAAACGTGCGCACGAAGCTTGCGTCAAGTGCTTTTCCAGCGAGTTTATTGCCTCCGATGTGAGGCGGGCGCTGGATCAACTGGGAATACTGGTAGGGGAGGTCGTTACGGATGACGTTCTTGAGACTCTTTTTAGTAAATTCTGCATCGGTAAATAACTCAAATAGTTAGATTTCTTCTTTCCGAAGCAAGGCCATCAAGGCCGCAGCGGAGTGTCGCGATTAGTGGAATCACGACCAAAGCAAGGCCATCAAGGCCGCAGCGGAGTGTCGCGATTAGTGGAATCACGACCAAAGCACTTGCGAATTTTCGGGTAACTCTATATAATCAAAATTCTTAAGTCATAAAATTACGGGTGTTATGAAATTCTAGTGCTTGAAAACTCCGAATCCATTATCGCCCAACTCAGTCGGAACAAGATATTTATTGCATCCATTACCTCATGGATGACGGCTCAATTTCTCAAAGTTTTTCTGGGGGTGTTGCGCAACAGACGGTTCAATTTTAAGTGGCTGATTAGTTCCGGCGGGATGCCCAGTTCTCACGTGGCGCTGTCGATGTGTCTGACTACTTCTATAGGGCTTTATTATGGGTTCGATTCTGGCTTGTTTGCGATGGCTCTGTGTTTTGCGGTGATTACGATGTTTGACGCTCAAGGGGTACGTTGGCACAGCGGCAAGCAGGCCCAGGCGCTAAACCGGATTTTAGAGGACATTTATGCGAACAAAGGTATCCAGGAAGAGCCGTTAAAGCAGCTACTGGGTCACACACCCATAGAGGTGTATGTGGGGGGTGCTTTGGGAGTTCTGATTGCGGTTCTGTTTTATCAAAGGCCTTTTTGATGCGAACAAAAGAGATACTCGACATTCAGCAAAATTTTTTAATGATTTTTTTATTCGGCCTGACTTTGCCAGCGAATGCCTCTGAGGTCACGCCCGCCGCTGTGATTCCTTCCCAAAATTCCCAAGAAAGCGCTGTTTTCCAGGCATTTCTTTCTCCTGCGCCGGACGCGCACTCTATTGTGTATGAAGTGAAAAAAGGGGACAATCTGACTACCATTGCCAAAGCGCATCAAGTCACCGCCGATTTGATCAAAAAGGTGAACGGTTTGTTGAGCGACAAATTGATTCCCGGAAAAAAACTCAAGATCCCCACTTATAAAATGAGTCTTTGGGTGGATAAATCAGACAACACGCTCACGCTCAAAGGGGATAATGAACGCCTCAAAACCTACGTGGTTTCTACCGGTGCCGACAATTCCACGCCGGTGGGTGTTTTTAAGATTACGGATAAGCTAATAAATCCCACGTGGTATAAAGCTGGAGCCGTTGTGCCTCCCGAAAGTCCGCAGCAAGGCCATCAAGGCCGCAGTGGAGTGTCGCGATTAGTGGAATCGCGACCGCAAAATGTGCTGGGCACACGGTGGATAGGCATTACGGCCAAAGGGTACGGGATTCATGGCACGGTGGAACCCGAGAAGTTGGGCCAGCAAGTCACCGCCGGCTGTGTGCGTATGAAAAACGAGGAAGTCGAAGAACTTTATTTCTTGGTTGTGCCGGGAACCGAAGTAACCATTCAGGATTAACCAGGGGTGATGACAATACTCGATTTTGAAAGACCGATCGTGGAGCTTGAAAAGAAAATCAGCGAGCTAAAAAATTTAAGCTCCGCCGGCGAGTTGGACCTTGAAACTGAAGTCAAAAAACTCGAATCGCGCTTGGTGCATGTCAAAAAAGAAACCTATGTCAACCTGACGCCGTGGCAGAGAGTGCAAATTGCACGGCATCCCATGCGTCCTTATACGCTCGATTACATTTCCATGGTTTTCAGTGATTTCGTGGAATTGCACGGCGACCGCACGTTTGCGGACGATAAGGCGTTGATTGGCGGGTTCGCCATGTTGGAAGGCCGGCCACTGCTGGTATTGGGCCATCAAAAGGGACGAGACGCCAAGGAAAACATCATGCGCAATTTTGGCAGTGCCCATCCTGAGGGTTATCGTAAAGCACTCAGACTTATGAAAATGGCTGAAAAATTTCAAGTGCCGGTGGTGGTTTTCGTGGACACACCTGGGGCCTACCCGGGTGTCGGCGCAGAGGAAAGGGGACAAGCTTATGCGATTGCCGTGAATATTCGTGATATGGCCAGGATCCGCGTGCCGATACTCGTGTATGTGATCGGAGAGGGGGGCTCAGGGGGTGCTCTGGGCATTGGAGTGGGTGACCGTGTGATCGTGCTCGAGAACGCGTACTACTCTGTCATTTCTCCGGAAGGATGTGCTGCGATTTTGTGGAAAGACCGCACGAAGGCTCCCGAGGCGGCTGCGGCGCTGCGCTTAACGGCCAAGGATTTGTGGGAGATGAAGTTGATCGACGAAGTTTTAAAAGAGCCGCTTGGTGGCGCTCATCAAAACCCGGCAGAAACGGCTGAGACCCTCAAAGCCTCGATCAAAAAACATTTAAAAAACGTGGAAGCGCAGGATCGACGGCTTCTTGTCGAGAATCGGTACAAAAAATTCAGAAGTATGGGCGTGTTTGTGGAGTCTCTGGCTGCGGAAGTGGCCTCCCCGGTGAGTTTGCCCAAAAAAGAAAAAAAAGTACGTGAGAAAAAAATTTCAAGTCAGCAGTGACCTGGCGAATGTCCAGAAAACGAGCCAAGAGGTGCTGTCGTTTTTAAAGCCGTTATTGTTGACCGACTCGGCGCTGTTCGATATTCGTCTGTGCTTGGAGGAGGCGTTGATCAACGCCATGAAGTACGGCAACGGTTTACGCCAGGATTTGTGCGTGGATCTCGAGGTGGAATTTAGTCCCCACGAAGTGCGTTTGACGGTGCAGGATCAGGGTTCCGGTTTTGACGTCACAAAATTGGAGGATTGCACCGAAGAAAAAAATCTTTTCCGGAACCGCGGCCGCGGCGTTTATTTGATCCATCAGCTGATGGACGAGGTTCACTACAACGAAAAAGGGAATCGGTTGGTCATGGTGAAATCACTTAAAAATGCAAGGGGGAATCATGGACGTTAAAGTATTTGAAAAAGAAGGCGTATTTGTTTTTCAGGTCAACGGGGAAATCAACATCAGCACTTCGCCCGATCTGAAAAAGCAATTTGAAAAACAGCCCTCCAAAAAAATCGTCGTGGATTTGGAGAAGGTAAATTACATCGACAGTTCGGGTTTGGCGACGCTGGTGGAAATCCTAAAAAAAACAAAATCTCAAGGCGGCAGCCTGGCGCTGTCCGGCATGTCCGACAAAGTCAAGTCGCTTTTTGAGATCACCAAGCTCGACAAGCTCTTTTTAATTTTTCATAACCAAGCCGAGGCGGTCAGCCGCGTTCAATGAATTTTATCGAATCTCTCGGACGCCTTACATTGTCTTTTATCCGGCAGGCGCGGGAGGTTTTTATGCTTCTGGCTCAGACGGTGTATTGGGTGTTTGCAGGGACCTTCCGTAAAAAACCCATTTCAATCAAGAATTTTTTTGCGCAAACCATTTTTTCCGGCATTGATTCCGTGGCAATCGTTTTTTTTGTGGATTTTTTCATCGGCATGGTGTTGGCAATGCAATCGGCATATCAACTCGAACAAATGGGTGCGACCATTTATGTGGCGGCACTGGTGGGCGTGTCCATGACGCGTGAAATCGGGCCGGTGCTCACTTCGCTAGTGATTGCCGGTCGAGTGGGCGCCGCCATTACCGCGGAACTGGCTACCATGAAAGTGACCGAACAGGTGGAGGCTTTGGAAACAATCAGCTTAAATCCCGTGCGCTATCTGGTGGCGCCGCGTTTTTTGGCGCTTCTGATCATGCTGCCGTGCCTGGTCATTTTGGGAGATTTGATCGGGATGTTCGGAGGTTATGTGATCGGGATTACGCAGCTTCAGCTTGGCTCCCACCTGTATATCGACACGACGCTCGATTTTTTGACGCGCAAAGATATTTTGACGGGACTCCTTAAGGCGGCGGTATTCAGCGTGGTTATTTCCATGATCGCTTGTCATCAGGGGTTGTACACGGAAGGGGGCGCGGAGGGCGTCGGCCGCTCAACCACGCGTAGCGTGGTGACCTCTTTTATTTTGATTATCGTGGCAGACGCGATTTTAACCGCGATATTTTATTTTGCAAAAACGTAAACGTCATTGACAAACAGGTTTAAACTTCATTGCGGCAAGAGAATTCTATGAAAAAAGAAGCAGTGATCAGCGTAAAGAATCTCGTAAAAAGCTTCGGCAGTCGTCGAATTTTAAACGGGATTTCCCTGGACATATATTCCGGGGAGACGCTGGTGGTGATGGGTGGCTCCGGATGCGGTAAAAGCACTTTTTTGAGGCATTTGATCGGCGCTATCCGACCCGATAGCGGTGAGATTTGGATGTTTGGCCGGGACATCGCCAAACTCAATGAGGACGAAATGCACGAGGTGCGGAAGAAATTCGGCATGCTTTTTCAATCCGGCGCTCTGTTTGATTCGATGACGGTGGGCGAAAATATCGCGTTGCCGCTGCGTGAACACACCCAGCTCGACGAAAGCATCATCAACATTATCATCAAAATGAAATTGGAACTGGTCGGGCTTCGGGGTTTTGAAAATCTCATGCCCTCGCAGCTTTCGGGCGGCATGAAAAAAAGAGTGGGATTGGCGCGCGCGATCGTGATGGATCCCACCATTGTTTTTTATGACGAGCCCACCGCTGGGCTGGACCCGGTCATGACCGGCGTCGTAGACAAATTGACGATTGATTTGACAAAAAAATTACACATCACCTCGGTGGTCGTGACGCACGACATGAACAGCGTGTTTCGCATCGCCGATCGCATTGTGATGCTGCATCTGGGAGAGGTGTTGCAGATCGGCACGCCGGACGAGATCCGACATTCCAAGGATCCGATCGTGCAACAATTTATCAGCGGCGAAGCCGAGGGGCCGATCTCTTTTTTTCAGACGGGTGATGATTATTTGGAACATCTGACCGCAGGCAATAGCGGCTAACGATAGGAGCCAAGGAGAATAAACTTGAAAATGTCCAATGAAATTAGAACCGGATTGTTTGTGATTATTTGCCTAGTGGCCTTGGGCGCACTTTTAATCAAAGTCGGCAATTTTAATTTTTTTAAGCAAGGTTACATCGTGAGATCTCATTTTCATTTTACGGGCGGAGTCAAAAAGAACTCTCCGGTGCGTTTGTCAGGCGTGGACGTTGGTGAAGTAAAGAATATCCGCGTTCTTTATAGCGACGATACGCAGGTGGAAGTGGATTTATGGCTAGAAGAAGGCACACAGGTTCGGTTGGATTCCCACGCGTACGTCACGACTTTGGGTCTTATGGGTGAGAAGTATATCGAGATCAAGGCAGGTACGGCGGCTGCCGCTTATGCCAAAGAAGGCGATCTAATTACGGGTGACGATCCGGTGCGTTTGGAAGAGCTGATCCAAATCGGCACGAAAGTGGCCGGTGACATTGGCGCCATGGCCAGGGACATTTCCAAGGTAGCCAATCATGTGGACGACACGATTGAAGGCAATCGTCCGAAAATCGACAATATTTTTGATAACCTGGAAGAAACCTCTGAAAATTTTAACGACTTCAGCCAAGATATCAAGCACCATCCGTGGAAAATACTGGCTAAAGGCAAAGAAATGTCCAAAGAAGAAATGAGTCGAGAGCGGACCGAGAGACGCTCTAAAAAAAACACGCCCGCGCCGAGTGAAGCCCAAAAAATTAAGAAAAATTTTGGCCCTGCCAAAAACTGATTCCCACACTTCGGAGGACGCCTCCGACCTTACACCCGATGTCTGGCACCATTTAGTTAAAAAATAGTTATTTTAATTAACATTTGTTAATATAATTCAGTTGAATTCAAAGTATTTGTATTTTTAAGTATTGCAATGTAAAATTGTACTGGTTTTATGTGTTTTATAATTTTTAAGCTCTGGCCAGGAGGATTTATGAAAGCAAGAATAATTGCAGTTATAACGCTGGTAGGACTTGCCGTAACATTTCCGCTATGGGCGCGTGTGGCAGGCGCCGAAACGATAGTTGGCAATGCCCGTATCTTGCATCTGGAAGGCACGGTACAAGCCAAAGCCCCGCAGGACAAAGAATGGAAAGTCATGCAAAAAGGCGCCTGGCTCGAGCAGGGCACGGCCGTGAAAACCACAACCGACTCATCGTGTGATATTGCTCTGGGCGAAAACCGAAAAAGTGTTGTGCATATGAAAGCCGACTCTCAAACCGTTATGGCTTCACTGAATCCCGGCAGTATACGTGTTGACCTGCAACAGGGACGTCTTTTTGCGCTCGTGCGTGATTTAAAAAAAGAGTCTAAATTTGAAGTTTCTTCCCCGACGGCTATTGCGTCCGCGCGTGGCACAGGATGGGAGCAAACGCTGGACTCCGTGCATGTTTTTGAGCGCTCGGTGGATGTGGTAGGTGCTAATGGCGAAGAAATGCTGGTGGAGGAAGGAAAAGGTATTGAAATCTCCACCGATGGAAATTTGGGCGAAGCATTTGACCTGCCCGCCGAAGCCAAGCAAGAGTGGAATCGGGTCGAAGTTTCCGCCGAGCAACATGTTGCAGAAGAGCCTTCTTTGCCGGATGAAAAACCCATTGTTCCCGAGAAAAGTACGAGCACAGAGGGTGAGCCTCCCAATACTCCAGATTCTCACGATACGGCAAGCACGCTTGGCGGCAACGATGGTTTTGGTGGCCAACATTCCGACATGCCTGGAAATACCGATGGTAAAACGACGGAAAATTTGGCAACCAGTGGTCCAAAAAATGATTTCGATGGAGATGGTTTCTCAGACAGTTTTTCAAATTCAGCTACAAGCACAAGTCCAGAAGGCAGATTTGAACAGCCTGGCACGGCGGCTGGTGAGGGTGGGATAACGGACGAAGTACACGAACAAATGTCCCAGGTTGTTGATCTCTCTAAATGTTTCTCCCACGGCGGGACAAACACCAGTTGTTGATGGGTTATGGTCTTTAAGCGAAGCACAAAAACCTCAGCGCTGGTGTTATTTTTTTGTTTAATGAGCGGAATGGCGCTGGCCCTTGAGAAGCCGATCAGCGTGCGGATTTCAGGCCTGGGTGGTTACGACAACAACACGGGTTTAAACGCCGACCGCAAAGGCGACGGTTTTGCGCAGGAAAATATGGCGGTGCTGTATCAACGCCTGTTGCATAAAAAGGCCCAGATGAGGCTGTCTTACAGCGTCTTGAACAACAACTATTTCGACGCTACCGATCAGAATATTTTGGCGCACAGTGCCGTGGCGGCGCTGAATTTTTTGCTTACCCCCCAAACGGTGCTGGAGAACAGCTACTCGTTTGATTATCTGGATTTTCCTCATAATAGCCAGGCGAGTTCTTATTCCAACGAGATTCGTGTGGGATTACGCCAGCGTATCGGCAGTCGGTGGGTAGTCAAAGGGGGTTTGAGCGCTTCCAAGCGCGACTATGTGGAGAAAAAATTGAGGCAGGCAAACGGTTTTTTGTCCCCCGATGAGCGCAGCGATATTCGTTACATCTTGGATTTCTTGGCCATGTTTAAGTGGAGAAAGAATGTCGTTTTAAATGTCGGCGCCGTGAATTATAGGAATGACTCCAACGATTTTTTCCACGATTACTATGATTACAAAGCGTACAAGTTTTTTACTGGCGCTTCTTGGGAAATCAATCCGAAGCTGAGCTCGTATATCAAATTTATTTATGAGAAAAGAGCGTATGATGCGCGGCTTTTGATCGATTTTCCAGAAACTTTTCAGAAAGACGACATTTACACGGCCAACATCTCCCTATTTTATAAATTAAAACCGGACTTGTCTCTGGGAGCCATCTACACGTATCGTCAGAAAAATTCCAACGAACCTTCCCAAAAATATTCAGGCTCCACCGATACCCTTGGTCTTTACTATTCTTTCTAAGTTGTTTTCTGCCAGAAGTGCGCGCCTGTTTCTTCTGGTGTTTTCCTCGGTGTTTGTCTTGTTGTTTTCCTATGCGCGTATTTTCGAGCGCTATGAGCTTCAAACCTACGATTGGCGCTTTAATCTGCGCGGCCAGCGTCCGTATTCCGACGATATCGTGTTGATTCACATTTGGGATGACACGCTTGCCGCGCTGGGTCGCTGGCCGTTTGACCGTCAGTATCATGCGGCGCTCATTCAGGTGCTGGCCGAATACGGAGTCAAAGCGCTTATTTTTGACGTGGAGTTCGTCGAGCCGCACGACCAGGATGCGAAGGTCGTCGAAGCCGCAAAGGCGGCAAAGAACGTGTATTTTGCCCTCGGGCTTTCGTCCCCAATTTCGTTTCCCGACGGGAAATTTTTCTCGAAAAAAATCGAGGCCAAGCTGCTGCCGGAGTATGAAGCGGTGGCCAAGGGAGTTGGATTTGTGAATGCCTGGCCCGACGTGGACGGCAAGCGACGACGCGTGATGCCAGTGATCGACACTTGGGGCAAGAGGTATTACCAACTCAGTTTCAAAGTGCTGCTGGATGTTCTTGGTGTGCGCGAAGACCAAGTGGTGTTCAAGCCCGGTCATTATCTTCGATTGACAAAAGATCTTCAAATTCCGCTCGACGAAAACGGTTGTTTTTTGATCAATTATGCGGGACTGTGGAAAAAAACGTTTCAGTCTTATTCGTATGTAGATATTTTGTCCTCATATGGTTCGATTTTATCCGGCGAAAAACCCATCGTGGACTTAAACCGACTTCGAGGGAAAATCTGCATCGTGGGACTCACCGCGCAGGGCACTCATGACACCAATCCCAATCCTCTGGAGACGGTTTATCCAGGAATGGGACATTACGCAAATATTTTAAACACGGTTCTGGAGCGGGATTTTATCCGCCGATTGGATCGTAAATCGAACTTGCTTATTCTGATCTTCATCGTATTTTGCACGGCCTGGGTGTCTTTTTATAAGAAACCTCTCGTTTCTTTTCTTTACACACTGGCGACGCTCACGATTTTTATGGCCGTCGTGATCAATTTATTCATTTATGCCGGTGTTTGGGTGGATTTATTTTACCCGGTAGCGGTGATCACGCTGGTGTATGGTGCCGGAACGCTGATGCGCATTATTCGAGAGATACAAAAGCGCGAGCTCATGGAAAACGAGCTCAAAATCGCCAGCCAGATTCAGCAGAGCTTTTTACCCGCGTCGCTTCCCACACAAAAAGGAATCCAAGTGGCTGTATTCATGAAGCCCGCCAAGGCAGTCGGCGGTGACCTGTATACATTCGTGAAGCTCGGGGATGAAAAAATCGGTATCATGGTCGGAGACGTGTCCGGCAAGGGCACACCGGCGGCGCTTTTCATGGGCAAGGTCGTCTCCGAGTTCAAATTTTCAGCGCGTGAACGCACGGATCCATCGGAAGTGCTTTTCAAATTAAACGATTCCATTGCCTCTGAGTCCACCGGCGGTTTGTTTGTGACATTGACCTATGCTATATTTGACCTAGGGAATAAGAAAATGACGCTGTCAAATGGTGGCCATCTGCCCGTGGTGGTGGTAAGGCACGACAAGCGCACGGAACTATTGACTTCCGACAGCGGCATGCCGATCGGCGTCATGGAAGGCGCGGTGTTTGCCAACTACGAAGGTCCGATTCGCGTGGGCGAGTGCTACGCGTTTTATTCCGACGGGATCAGCGAGGCGCGTAACCGAAAAAAGAAAGAGTACGGCGTTGAACAATTGCAGCAAGTGCTTTTGCAGCATCATGCCAAACCGGCGCAGGTCATTTTGGACCAGGTCGTTCAAGAGATTGGCTATTTCACCGGCAAGGCCGAACAGCACGACGATATGACGCTTATCATCATGCAGATTGTGGGCGAATGAAAAATAAAATATTACTGCTGGTCGAAGATCCGGTTCTGTCGGCGGCTTCCGCGCGTGAATTGCGCAAGCTTCGCCCGGTGATTTTGAATGGCTCGGACAAGGTGATGGAAAAAATTTTTGATGAACTGCCACACCTAATCGTGATCGATGAAAATTTTCAAGACAATTGCGGCGTTAAAATCGCCAGTGCGCTCAAAGAGGACATGGTGCTTCGGTACATTCCGATTATCCTGCTGGGAGAACGTCCTTTTTTGGTTGTTTCGCGCCAATCTCAGAAAATAGACTGTTACGTGCCCAAAAGCAAGCTGTCGAAAAGTCTGCTCAACGAAGCCCGCACCCTTTTGGCAAAGAACCATAACGAACTGGATCTAAATCCTCTCACGTCGCTGCCCGGCGCGCGATCTAGCATTTTACGGATCGAGCGCGCGATTCGCTGCAAAGAGCCGTTTGCCGTTTGTTGCATTGATTTGGCGAATTTGGCTGCGTTCAACAGCGCTTATGGCGACGCCAGAGGCGATGAAATTATTATTCGGCTGGGGAATATTATTCAGGACACGATCAAATATCACGGCTCGCCCAATGACTTTCTCGGCCATCTAGGGGGAGATGATTTGATTTTGGTGACGCGCTCGGAGTTGGCCGAGGTTATTTCAGAGACCGTCATCCAAAACTTTGACTCGGTGATCCAGGGTTTTTACGATTTACACGACCGCGAGCAAGGGTATTTGGTGCAAAGAAGCAAGGAGGGCGTGCCGACCCAGTACCCAATCATGAGCGTTTCGATCGCAATCCTGCAAAATGACAGCCGTCCACGTTATCCGATGCCGCAGATTTCAAAAATTGCAGGAGACCTCAAAAAATACATGAAAGCACTTCCCGGTAGCTGCTACATCCGTTACCATCGCCAGGGGAAGGCCAAACGGGCTGCCAGCGGAGGTTCGCTGGAAGTGCGTTTTCCCAGCAAAATGAAAAGTGTTACGATTGTCGAGTCCAGCAAGGATTCGGGACGCTACTCGGCTTTTTTTAAGGCGCTTTTAAAATCCAGAAGCGTGCGCACCGTGTACCAACCCCTAATTGATCTCAAATCCAAAAAAATCATCGGTTATGAGGCATTGACTCGGGCGCTATCCGATGCGGCCATCGAAGATGCCTCCTTTCTTTTTAGCGCCGCGCGCGAAGCGGGCATGGTCAAGGAGTTGGACCAACTATGTGTGGAGTACGCTCTGAAAAATGGTCAGGCGCTGACCCGTGACAAAAAAATATTTTTAAATTTAAATCACGAGTCGTTGTTGGATCCCAAACTGATGCGAAATCTTTTTGCCGGCAAGGGTTCGATTGGCTACAAAAATATTGTGATCGAGGTGACCGAGCAGAGTATTTTGCGTTCTTTTGACAAGGTGCGCAACGCGTTGCTGGAACTGAAAGAACAAGGAGTGTCCGTGGCGATTGACGATGTGGGAGGCGGAGCAGTGAGTCTGCGAGACGTGGCGGTTTTAAAGCCTGATTATATCAAGTTCGACCGGTCATTGATTCGTCAAATTGACATCAGCACCACCAAACAACAGATTGTGCAATCGATGATTTTGTTTGCGAAGGGAATCCATGCCGAAACTACCGCAGAGGGCATCGAAACCAAGGAAGAATACGAAACCGTGCTTGTTTGCGGCGTGAATTTGGGCCAGGGGTATTACTTTGCCAGGCCTGGCCCGGCATTTCCAAAGCTTTCTATTTAAATGAGTTACAGCAATCACAGCGATATTTGTATTTCTAATTCAAATCATGTATAATCAGGCCAATAAGAGGAATGCCCATGACAACAGTGTCTAAAAATCAAAAAATGAACCGACTCAATAATTTCATGGAAGAGCTTGCCTCAGACGTGTTGGATGAGCTTTTGACTAAAAAAAATGAAAATTTTTCTGCGGGCGCCCTTCAGGACATTAAGGCGCTGGCACTCAACCGGTTGTGGCCGATGTATGCCACCACGGAAACCGGCCGCAGCTATTTGAAGAAAGTCATACAGGAAGACAAGATTGAAAAAGATGTGGCCCGTGAGCTTCGCGCGGCCATGGATATTGTCCGCTCTCACCCGCGAGGCTGACACTTTTTTGTTTTAGCTGTGCTAGGATGTTCTTATGGCACAGCTCGAGTTTTTAATCTCCCCCCCAGGCACCGGAAAAACCTCGCACTGCATTGATGTTTTTCGCAAAGAAATTTTAAAATCCAAAGCAGGCATCGACAGCCGCGCTTATTTCATTCTTCCCAATCGTGAGCATGCCGGTCGCATCCAGAGCCTGATCCTCAAAAAAGAAATTTCGGGACTTTTCAACGCGCATATTCTGACCATCGACGATTTAGCAAACCATTTTTTGGGCGTGAAGGCTGCGCTGCGGCCGACGGACGTGCTTCGCCAAGCCTTTCTTCGCTCGATCCTCGAGCAAGCTCCAAAGCCTTGGCGTTATTTCGAGGCTGTGAAAAACCTAAAAGGGTTTCATCGACTCTTGGCCGAAACTATACAGGAATTCAAGGCGAATCTTTTAAGCGCCCAAGCATTCCGAGCGGCGTCCAAATTTTTTTTATCCGACTGCGCTTTAAGCGCCAAGGCGCATGATTTCATCGAGGTGCTCGAACGTTATGAAGAAAAGCTCGAGCAATTGGGTTTTGCGGAACCCGAAGACAACATCCAACGTCTTTTGGCCGAACAAAATTTTTTGGAAAAAACCTCTTTATTGATTTTTGACGGATTTTATCATTTTACACCGGCACAGCGCGCTTTGATTCAGGCGGCAACAAGGCGCGCGGAGCGTATTTTGGTGACACTCACTCTATCCCATGGCCACAAGGAGCGGGCTTTTGTGTTTGAATACCCCGAAAACACCCGGGTTTTCTTGCAGAGCCTCGGTTTCAAAGAAAGCGGCAGCAAGTTTGTGGTCAACCACCGCACCGATCAAGCGGCGTTGAAGCACCTGGAAAGAAATATTTTTCTATCGTCCCCGGCTCGTTTTTCTCTCGAACAAGAAGCGGTACAGATTATTGCCGCCGACGATGCGCGCTCTGAAATGGAAATGATTGCCCGCCAAATCCGCAAGATTCATCTGGAAAAACCGGTTCATTACAGCGATATCTGCGTTATTTTTAGGACGCTGGGTGGAAGTCAGAGAATTTTGGAGCAGGTTTTTGGTGAATACGAGATTCCCGTGCACGTGCATGAACGAAAAAAAATTCTGGAGAGCGGCTTGGGCAGACTGGTGCATCGATGGATACGTCTTTATCTGAACGGGTGGAAGCGCGAAGATCTTTTTTTTCTTTTAAAATCAAGCTATCAACTTCTGCCATCAAAGGAGCCTGCGCTGCAGCAGTTTGAGCATGCCGTTTTTTCTAAAAATCTTCTCGAAGGGAGGCAATCCTGGTTGGACTTAGCCGGTGATGACAAATTTCAAGGCGGGATTTCAGATTTTATTCGATTGCTGGCAAAAATAGAAGACCGGTTGCTTGCCTGCCGCACACTTCGCGAATGGGCAGCGGCATTTCGTGAACCTCTGCAAGGGTGGTTGCCCGCCACGGAGAGGCTTTCGCCCCAGGACGAGCTTTCTTGGAAAGGGATTCAGGAGATTCTCCGTCAGATAGAAATATCCGAAAGCCTGGATGGGATCCTAGAGCGAATTCAGCACTCGATCGAGACGGGGCTTTTTTCCCACAAGCCTTCGGGAAAGAATCGCGTGCAGATTTATGATGTCATCATGGCGCTGCCGAAGGAATATAAAATAGTCTTTATCGCGGGACTTCTTGAGAAGAGCTTTCCCAAAGAAGTGCTTGAAGATCCGCTGTGGAAGGACGATGAACGCGAGAAGTTTCGCGCCAACGGGGCCTGGCTTGAGCCCAGGGCGCTTCGCCTTTCAGGAGAAAAATATTTTTTTTACATGGCTTTCACGCGCGCACGAGAGCAGCTATATTTGTCGTATCCGCTGAAGGATTCCGAAGGCCGACCTTCGCTGACTTCTTTTTTTGTGCAGGAGGTGCGCAAATGCTTTGTCGAAAAAATATTGCCTGTGCTGACAACGGATCCGGCGCGCAATCTTGCATGGAAAAACTGGCGAAGCCGCCTTGAAGCCGAGCAGGGCTTGGCGTTTGGTTTGTTTCAGGCAGAGAGCAAAAATTTTTCTGTCAAAGATCGCTCCATTTATCTTTGGCTGGCTTCGCAGTGGACGGTCAATACCCGTGAACGCGGAATTTTGGAAGCGGGCCACCGGAGCAATCAGGCGATACTTTATGATCCCAAGATTCTTGATTATTTCAAGTGCTTGACGGGCCCTTTTAGCGCGACGCGGCTTGAGACGTATGCGACATGTGCTTTTAAATATTTTTCTCAAAGAGTCCTTAAGCTTGAGTCTTCGCCAGACGGACGCGAGCGGTTGGACATGGGCACGATGCTTCATGAAGTGCTGGAGAATTTTTACAAAGAACTTTTACCCCAACAACGGGCAGACGCGCAATTGTGGGAAAAGAATGACGCGATGGAAAAAGCGCTTTTGGCACATCTCGACTCCGCTTTTTCAAAAAATGTTTTTGATTATTTGCCGCTGTACCGGCAGAGAGTCGTTTACGAAAAGATGAAAGAAGCCCTTACGGTATTTGCGCAGCGTGAAAAGGAATTTTTTGGAAAAAGAGGTCTAATCCCCACTCACTTCGAGCTGGGATTTGGCCGAAAGCTCGGCGGAGAAAACGCCGAACAACCCTTTCTCAGGATTGGAGAAGATGTGTCCGTCGAAGGCAAAATTGACCGCGTGGACGTGGACGTAAACCAAAAAAAAGCGCTGATAGTAGATTATAAGCTCGGCAAAAGAGATATTCATAAAAAAATGAAGCAGGGACTTGAGTTTCAAATGCCGATTTATCTTTTGGTGGCACAAAAACTTCTGGGGCTGGACGTGCTGGGGGCAGAGCTTCGATTTCTTGAGAAAGGCCAAGAGCCGGAAGGTTTATACGTGGACTCGGCACTTCAAATGTTGGGTTTTCACAGCCGAAAAAAAAGTTATACGGCTCAGTCTTTGTCAAACACCTTAGAGAGCGTGCAGCAAAATATCATCCAGGTCGTGCACAGACTTCGGGCGGCGGATATTTCCGTGAACTCCAAGTCTTGCAAGTACTGCGATTATCAAACGGTTTGCCGTTTTGAGCCTTGGAAACTGGTCTATGAGGGAGTGGATACGGATGAAACCTGCTAAACATTTCTTATCCGAAGAACAACACCGCGCCGTGGGTTTTTTTGGCAAAGACCTGTGCGTGTCGGCCGGCGCCGGCTCCGGAAAAACAACCGTGCTCGTGGAACGGTATCTTTGGATGCTTTTACACCACCACTGCTTGCCACAAAATATTTTAGCGGTGACATTTACGGACAAGGCGGCCAACGAGATGAAAAAAAGATTGGTCGCGCGCTGTGAAGAAATGAAGAGGCCTGATATTCGCAGGCAGTTGGAAAGCGCCTGGATCGGCACGATCCACAGTTTTTGTGCCAGAATTTTGAAGGAATACCCGATTGAATGCGGATTGGACCCTGATTTTTCCGTACTGGGCGCAGGGGAAGCGGAAATTCTCTCGAAAAAAACTTTGGATCGCCTCTTCGAAGAGCAGACGATGAATGCGGCGTGGATTAGTATTCTCAAGGATTGCGGGGAAGAAAAACTTCGTAAAGAGCTGACCCGTTTCTATGATCTTTACCGCGCTGGCGGCGCTTGCCCGGATCTGTTGCATCTGGATACGTTAAAAACGGAAAGCCAAGCCTGTGAGCGCCAACTTGTCGATCGATTGGGTCAGCTATCGCAAGAAAAAAGGCCGTCAGCGACGCCGGCAGAAACTCGTTTCCATGAAACCGTTTTAGAACTTTTAAGTTGTCTCAAGGACGACACTTTGTCGGGCTGGCGGAAAGTGAGCCGTTTTTCATCGATAGCCGATGCGCTCAAGGCAAACAGCCCTGCGGTGCGTCAAGCAGTCACGGAGTTGAGGGCGCTTAGGGAGCTTTGGCAACTATACGAAGTCCAATCGCTGAGTGAACCTTGGAAGCGCGAGTTTGTGGCGATGTTTTTTAAATACATGGAACGTTTGGAGGAGGAAAAGAAAAAAACGTTCACGTATGATTTCGAAGACCTTCTTTTTTTTGTTCATCGCGCGCTTTCGGGTTCTTCGGATAAAGAACGCGAGTTTCGATCGCATCTTCAGTCGCTATTCTCATACATCCTCGTGGATGAATACCAAGATACCAGCCCGCTTCAGGCCAAAATTATTTCGCTGCTCAAGTCGGCAGACAACCTTTTTGTTGTCGGAGACGCGCGCCAGTCGATTTATGGTTTTCGTCACGCTAGCCCCGAGGTTTTTATCGAGGCCTCCCAAGGCTCGGAAAATATTTCTCTGGCCGAGAATTACCGCGCCAGACCCGAGCTTCTGGACTTTGTGAACCGGTTTTCCTCGCGGCTTTTTTCAAGCCAGTATCAACCTCTAAAGGCCATTTTAAAATTCTCCAGCCAAAAAGATCATGTGGTTGAACTCATCAGCGTGCCCAGGCAAGACGGTAAGGAACTGGCCTCCCAGCGGGTGATCGAAGCACGCACGATTGCCTCAAGGATCCGCCATTTGGTGGACTCCGGTTTTGCCGTCGAGGAAAAAAACGGAAAGACGCGCCCGGCGACTTATCGTGATTTTGCCATTTTAATGAAAAGCACCACCTCTTCACGGTTGTACGAAAAGGAACTGGAGGCGTTTTCGGTTCCTTATTATGCGCACAAAGGCCGCGGTTTTTACGAAAAAATGGAAGTGGCGGATCTTTTGAATGCGCTGCAGGTTCTGGAAGACCCTGGCCGGGATATTTGCCTTGCGTCCGTGCTTCGTTCGCCGTTGGCGCAGCTCAGCGACGACGCGCTTTTTTGGCTGGCAACGAAACGCTTGCGCACAGGCGAGCAGCGCTTTTGCGCTGGGTTGAAAAATCTAGATAAAATTCCGGAGTTGTCCGATAAGGACCGAGAAAAAATGACGTATTTCAACTTGTGGATGGAGGATTTAAGAAAAAATAAGGATGCCCTAAGAATCTCCGAAATTCTTCAAAAGATTACGGAGGTTACCGCCTATGAGGCAAAGCTGTTGACTAGTGAGGGGGGGCTGCAGGCACGGGCGAACGTGCAGAAACTGCACGAGATTGCGCGGATGCTCGAGCAAAAAGGGGTTTCGGGCATCGAAGATTTTGTGCTCTATCTTAAAAATCTATCGGATCGCGAAATTACCGAGCCTGAAGCGCGACTATTGGGAGAAGCCGAGAACGTGGTTCGAATCCTTACCATTCATGCGGCCAAAGGGCTTGAATTTCCCTGCGTGATTTTGGCGGACATGGGGGCTAAGAGGCGATCAAGTGAAAGTCCCAATTTTTATGCTGACTTGGGGCACGGCCTGGGAGCCCAGGTGAAAAACCCCGTAGATTTTCAGTTTTACAAAGATAAAACATACCACGACATTGAGAAAGTCTTTGTTGGCAAGCAACTCGAGGAGCAAAGCCGGCTTTTTTACGTAGCCATGACGCGTGCCAAGGAACATCTGATTTTATCCGGCGTATGCAGCAGCGGCTCTTGGATGGAAGAAACGCTGCAACATTTGGGCTTGCAAACAAATGTACTTTTGGACCGGCGCCTGGAATTTGAGGGTATTCCCGTTGAAGTGGTGCCAATTTATAGGGAACTTGCGCCAAAAAAATCAGGGATGCAGGCGGTTTTGGCAGATGACACCGACGTTTTTGGCCCAGAGCCGCTGGAAGTCCAAAAACTAAAAAAAATCCTTGAGCCGGTTGCCAAGCCGTATGAAACAATCCAGGATTTGAGCGTGACCCAGCTTCTGATTTCGGCAAGCGCTGTCAAGCAGGCTGTGGAAGAAACGGCGGATTTAGACCCAGAAGAACCCCTTTCGACGCCGAGAAACGAATTTGGCGCCGTTTTTCATAAAATCATGGAAATAGCCGCTTCCAATCGGCCACGCGGATTGTGGCAGGAAAATTTTTTTTCTCGCTGCATGAGAACGTTCAGTGCTGCTGAAAAATCTGAAATTCGCGAAAGCTTCGATGGGTTCTGGAAAGGAGAATGGGGCAAGAAACTGGGCGAGGCGACCCATTGTTACACGGAGCTTCCATTTATTTTTAAAACTCGGCATGGGATTTTAAAGGGCCAGATCGATTTGGTTTTTCGAGACCGAAATGGCCAGTGGGTGATTTTGGATTATAAGACAAACCGTATTTCCAAAAACCAAGCCGCCTCCACAGCCGAGACCTATCGGTGGCAGCTGGCTATTTATGCGCTGGTGTTTGGGCGACTGTACGGCCAGATGCCGAAATGCGGCGTTTTGTATTTTTCGGCGCTCCATCATGCGCATGAATTTCATTATGACGAAAAAGATTTTGAACGTTTTGCCTCAGAGCTTGAAATTCGTTATCACCGCTTGGTGCTTCAGGAAAGCTCTTGATTTTTAGTGCCGCTTGAGTGAAAATGGGCTTTCTAATAGGAGAAGACTATGGCAAAAATTGCAGTGGCCCAGACCAAAAATGGCGCGCCGCGCCAGAGTTCTGGAAACAGCCCCACCGATAGCCAAGCGGAGATCCAGGCGTTGGCTTATCGTTTTTTCGTGGAACGTGGTTATCAGCATGGTCATCACGACCAAGACTGGCTGAGAGCGGAAGCCATCATCAAAAATAAAAAACGTCAATAATTTTCAAGGATCTTTCATTCCCGATTCCCTGAGAGTTTTTTTCTGTCCGCTTTTCAACGGGTTTTATTATGGATATTTTTGATCTCAGTGCCGGGCAACTGATTTCGCTGCGTATTTTTTTTGCGGTGATGGCGGCCACGCTCGGCGCCCTGGTGGCCGCCAGCCTCAAAAAAGTCAGCCACTTCGGACTGTGTCTTTTGATATCGTTCGCAGCCGGCGCACTTTTGGCCGTATCTTTGTTCGACATATTGCCGGAGGCATTCGAAGCCCTCGGAGTGATCAAAGGGCTTGTCAGTTTTGGATCGGGGTACCTTCTTTTTTTTCTTATCACGCGTTTTGTATTTCACGTGTGTCCGGCGTGCTCGGCAACTCACACCGAGGTTCAGTTTAAAGCGATCACGGTCTCGATGGTCGCGGCACTTTCCATTCACAGCTTTATGGATGGTTTGGCCATTTCAAGCGGCGTTTCCTCGGGCTCCTCGATCGGTATTTTGATATTGCTCGCCGTGGTTTATCATAAATTTCCGGAAGGTTTGGCTCTGACATCGGTGGCTGTGAGCTCAGGCATGAGTCGCGGGCGTGCTTTTTTTATGAGTACTTTGATTGAATCCTCCACTACCGTGGTGGGGGGGTTGGCGGGTTTTTTTCTTCCATTTTCCCAGGAATCTGCCTGGACCGGCTATGTGCTGGGTCACGTGGCGGGGGGGTTTGTGTTCGTGGTGTTGCATGCGCTGTTGAGCGAATTGGTAAAACACCACCCCCGCGATACCATTTTATCGGCTATCCTCGGAGGTCTTTCCATTCTGGTTGTTCAGTATTTTTTTCTTTAGCAGTCTGCTGAAAAAACCTCACCTGCTTCGTTGCGGGCTCGTTCGCTTGTGCGACGCTATTCCCATAGCGCTTCCGCGCGCTCTCGCCCGCGCCTTGCATCTGAGACTTTTTCAGCAGACTGCTAGACTTCTGCTAATACGCCCATTCAACGTAAATTGGAAACGGCGTTAGTTGCCCAGTGTCTCGTGTGGGTCGCCATTGTTTTGCACTGGCACGAACCTGGATTTTAGGTTCACTCGTTCTGGAAAAAAGGGATATACTAGAAAAATGCCGAAGGTGGGAGTCGGCGCCCTGCGCCTCGCAAGTCGGGATGACTCCGTCGTCCGTCTTGCTTGGCTTCGGGTCGGCCATTCGCTCCGTTGCGTGGATGGCCCCGTTGCTCCCATAAGGTCGCAACGGCGTTTATGGACGGGGCAACGGAGCTCTTTTCGACTCCCACCTTCGTTGTGTGAAAGTTGTACCGAAGGTGGGAGTCGAACCCACAACCTCGTAAGAGGATCGGTTTTTGAGACCGACGCGTATGCCAGTTCCGCCACTTCGGCTAAAAAATATGGACCTGAGCGGTCTCGAACCGCTGACCTCCTCAATGCCATTGAGGCGCTCTACCAGCTGAGCTACAGGCCCGTAGATTTCAAATAAACTATGGAGTTACAGACAATATTAATTTCACGACCCTTAAAGAAAGTCCGCTAGTCCCAGATGCTTCGTCTGGGACAGGCCATAAAGTCTGCTCGTCCCCGATGCTTCGTCTGGGACAGGCCCGCGGGCAGCGCAAATTTTAACTTGCGCTTTCGCAAGTTCATCAATATAACACAAGCGCCAAGCGGGACACAAGCGAGGCTAAATTGAAATTTGCTTCCTACAAAATCACTCTGGCCATTTCCGGCCTGGCCGTCGGGCTGGCGATTCCCATCGCCTGCGTGGCGCTCAGCGCCGTCTGGGACGTGGACGGCTTTGCTTATCTGACTTTTTCGATCCCGTTTTTTTTCGTCAGCTTCGGCTTTGTGACAGGTCTTTTGATAGACAAATTTTTTGAGCAGAAATTGATTCTCGAAAGAATCAACCGTTCTCTCAAAGAAGAATCCATCATGGACGAACTCACCGGCCAATACAATCGCCGGCATATTTTGTATGAGCTTGAAAAGGAAATTGAGCGCGCGCGGCGTTACAAACACACGCTAGCCGGCATCATGATCGACGTGGATGATTTCAAAAAATTCAACGATCGCTATGGACACTTACTGGGCGACACCATTCTAAAAGAAGCCACTCACGTATTCGATCACTGCATTCGCACCATTGACGTGCTGGGCCGCTATGGGGGTGATGAGTTTATTATTCTGTTGCCCGAGGCGAGTGCGGATACCGCCAAAGTTGTCGCCGAACGCATCAAAAAGGCAATGGGCGAACATGCAATCGTATTTAAGAAAAAAACACTGAAAGTTACGGTCAGCATCGGGATGCATTATTTTGAAGATTTGACGAACGTGGATAAAAAAGATTTCATCGATAAAATCGACCAAGCGTTGTATCTAGCCAAAACTTCCGGAAAAAACCGAGTCGCGTCGAAATAAACCAGAGTTGCAGCCGTTTTTCCTGACAAAGAAGGATTTCTGCTGCGCGACAGACGCATGCTAGAATGTCGGTTATGTCAGATCCACTTTATCCTTTTCAAACGATTGAGCCTAAGTGGCAGAAGTATTGGCTGGATCACAAAACTTTCCATACCCCCGAACCTTCTGAAGTTTCCGACAAGAAAAAACTTTACGTGCTGGACATGTTCCCCTATCCTTCGGGATCGGGACTTCATGTCGGTCACCCGGAAGGCTACACGGCCACGGATGTTTACTGCCGTTTTAAACGCATGCGGGGTTTTCACGTGCTTCATCCCATGGGTTGGGACGCTTTTGGGCTGCCGGCCGAACAGTACGCGATAGAAACCGGCACACATCCTTTCGTTACGACTCAGAAAAATATTCAAACTTTCCGCCTTCAAATCCAAAAAATTGGACTGAGTTACGATTGGGAGCGGGAAGTGGATACTACCGATCCCGAGTACGTGCGCTGGACTCAATGGATTTTCCTGAAATTGTACGAAAAAGGTTTGGCGTATATGGCCCAGGTACCGGTGTGGTGGTGCCAGGCATTGGGTTGCGTGCTGGCCAATGAAGAAGTCGTCGACGGCAAAAGCGAGCGTGGAGGGCATCCGGTGGTTCGTCGCCCCATGAAACAGTGGATGCTCAAAATCACCGCTTATGCCGACCGATTGCTTGAAGATTTAACGCTGGTGGATTGGCCCCAGTCCATCAAAGAAATGCAGCGAAATTGGATCGGCCGAAGCCAGGGCATGCACATTGATTTTGCAGTGGATAAAACTTCAAACAGCGACGTTTCGGATAAAATCAAAGTTTTTACGACGCGGCCGGATACACTTTTTGGGGCCACTTATCTGGTGCTCTCGCCGGAGCATCCGCTGGCGCATAAAATCACCACGCTTGATCGCAAAAAAGAGGTTGAAATTTACCAGTCCCAAGCCACAAAGAAAAGCGAGCTTGAACGGACAGAGCTTGCAAAAGACAAAACCGGAGTTTTTACCGGAGCATACGCGGTCAACCCCGCCAACCAGGAAAAAATCCCCGTGTGGATTGCCGATTACGTGCTGGCCAGTTATGGCACCGGCGCCATCATGGCGGTGCCTGCGCATGATGAACGCGATTATTCCTTCGCAAAAAAATTTGGCCTTAAAATCATCGAGGTGATCAAAGGTGGTGATGTTTCCAAGCAAGCATTTACCGGCGACGGAATTAGCGTCAACAGCGGACCTATTTCCGATCTGCCGACTCCGGAGGCAAAAAAGAAAATTGCGCAGTGGTTGGAAGCCAATGGACACGGAAAGAAAACGGTAAATTATAAATTGCGTGACTGGCTTTTTTCGCGCCAGCGCTACTGGGGAGAGCCAATCCCTGTGGTGCATTGCCCAAAATGCGGAATTGTTTGTTTGAGCCAAAAGGACCTGCCCCTCAGTTTGCCCGATATGAAAGATTTTAAACCCAGTGGAAACGCAGAACCTCCGCTGGCAAAAGCCAAGGAGTGGGTAAACACCCCATGTCCCAAATGCGGCGGCGCGGCCCAAAGAGAAACAAACACGATGCCGCAGTGGGCCGGATCCTGTTGGTATTATCTTCGTTACCTGGATCCAAAAAATAAAGAGAAGTTTTGCGATCCCGCCAAAGAGAAATATTGGATGCCGGTGGATCTTTACGTGGGTGGGGCAGAACACGCGGTGCTGCATTTGCTTTACTCGCGTTTTTGGCACAAGGTTCTTTATGATTTGAAACTCGTGTCCAGTCCCGAACCTTTCATGAAGCTGATCAACCAGGGCATGATCCTGGGAGAAGACGGGCAAAAAATGTCTAAATCTCGCGGCAATGTCATCAACCCTGATTTTGTCGTCGAAAATTATGGCGCAGACAGCCTCAGGCTTTATGAAATGTTCATGGGGCCGCTCACGCAAATGAAATCCTGGTCGATGAAAGGAGTGGAAGGCGTGTACCGCTTCCTGGGACGAGTGTGGCGTTTGTACATGAACGCGGAGGATAAGTTGGAGGCGGACATACAGGAAATTCCTCCGAGCCCTGAGCTGAATAAAATCATGCACCGAACCATCAAAAAAGTAACCGAAGACATTGAAAGTCTCGCGCTCAATACGGCGATTTCCTCTCTCATGATTTTTTCAAATGAAATTACAAAACAAGCAGTAAAGCCAAAAGTCATGATGAAAAATTTCATCAGGTTGTTGGCGCCTTTTGCGCCCCACCTGGCCGAAGAGCTTTGGTTGGCGCTCGGGTCGCAGCAGGGACTTGCGCAGGAGCCTTGGCCGAGTTTTGACGAAAAATTTATCGAGGATGAGGTGATCGAGATCCCCGTTATGATAAACGGCAAAGTGAAATCGAAGGTACAGGTTGGCGCGGACTGGAACGAAAATGCTGTCGAATCGTTGGTGATGAAAGACTTGAAAGTAGTCACGGCGATCCAGGACAAGAAAATCACACAGAAAAAATACGTGCCAAAAAAAATATTTACGATCGTTGTCAGCTAATGCCCACGTTCGAGCGCAAAATTCTTGC
>CAZVNB010000055.1:0-45007 GCA_964628355.1 uncultured Planctomycetia bacterium
CTGAAGCGATGGGTCTTAAGCGTTTCTCAGGGTGGTTCTTGTCGTTTTCGATATCCAGAACGTCATTAACGAGATACATGGCGCTTGAAGCGAGCGAAAAAAGGAAGAACGCGCCGAGCGCTTTTAAATTTTCAGGGTAAGTACAGAGCTTTTGTCCGAAAAGAAGCGGCTATATGATAAAATACTTCTTGTTCCACTGCTTCGGTCTTACGGGAATGAGAAGATCTCTCATGTCCTGATCTCTCCTTTTGCCCGCAAAACAAGCATTAGACTAAATAGAATGAGACTCCCGAAAAAAAAGTGAGACCCGAGCAAACCGGTCCAGCGATTGAAAAAAATCGCCTCTGGGCGCAACATCACTTGCGCCATCGCCACATAACTGATGACTAGAACAGGCGCTGTGGCTCGGCCAAAGGGTCGAAAATTCATGAGCATCGGGACCGCAAAAGCAAAGATTGGCAAGAATACTCCATAGTGGTGCTCCCAAGTAATTGGCGAAGCCAGGGTCGCCGCCATTAATACGATGCTGAAATCCACAGTGTCCTTCTCCCGCAACGTCCGCTGGCCCCACGGCCAAAGCGCCATAGCCAAAATCGCAACAGAGCTAATAACAGTGCCCGCATACACCACCAGATGATGGGAAGCATAGTCCGTTTCGGAAAAATGCACGGGGTCCCCATTCCCTAAAAGACGATTAAGAAAACCATTGACGCTTTGATTGGGCCAATAAACCTCCCCCTGACGAGAAATCTTTTTAAGCACTTCCAGATATCGTAGATGATCGTGCCATCCAAAGCAAATAATCGAAGCGGCCAATCCTACAAAAAAAATAGAAGAAAACCCCAGCGCAAATTTCCATTTTTTCCTCACCAGAGCCCACAAAACAAGGACTCCGTATTGGGGTTTCATCAAACAGCAGGCCCCTAGGCATAGCCCTGCCCGAAAGTCCTGTCCTTTTAAGTTGGAGAGAACTGCAAGCGCGACCAAAGCATTGATAAAAACCTGTATCTGGCCTAATTCGTATCCAAACATCAAAGGGAAATATGTCAAACCTAGCGCCAAACAAAGCAAAGCACGGTAGCCTGCTGCCCACTCGGGCTTAGCCGGCGATTGTAAACGGGACCGATTAAAACTGATCTCCAGTATGATGGTCGAATAAATCACCGTCAACAATATCGCGATACGCGTCAACCAAGACAGCCCATCCAGCAACGGTTGTCCCAGCGCCCCGTTCACTACCTTCGTAAAAGAGGCTGGGATCAAATGAAAGAAAATAAGCGAAGTAGGTGGATATTGAAATTTGACATGATCGGTAAAAAAAATACTGTACATGTCACTTCCCGGATGGTCGACTTTAAGGCGGTAGGCTTGAATCATCGGCTTCCATGAATCCGTTCCGACATTTTTTTGCATGAGAAAAACGCTGGAGGCAGCCGTCGACCTAAAACTATCTTTAAGCGTGTCTCCTGCCATAAAAAGCCAGACCACAATAATAAAATTCACCAAAAGTGTGCTCGCCAGAGCTGTGGTCAACCAAATACGCAGTGGATCTCGTTTGGCATTCATACTATCTCGACTCTCCGGCAAAAGCTATTTTCCACCGGGCTCGCAAAAGCAACGCGAACATCAAAAAGCCGGCCAAGAGAAAGTGGGATAAAAAAAACTTCACGAAAAACCCTCTAACAATCGGATGTCTGGTGTATGGCAATAGCACCGGCAGCGATGCCAGCGCAAGGGATACCCATCCCAACCCACGCGTTATCTTATCATCTGGAAAATGTTCCGTGCGGCCTATCAGAAAAGCTGCCGGAAAAAGCAGCCATAAGTAATAATGAGACCATGTCATGGGGCTGGCAACCAGAGCCAAGACGAGAACGATCAAATATTCCAATTCTTGCGCAATCTCGCTGGGCCATGCGCGCACATTTTTTTTGGCCATAACCAGAACAGACACCGCATACGTTGATACGACGGTTGCCATCATTAGGAATTGATATTGAGGTTCAATTTTATGTGGATTCCAATCCGTCAGGTACAAATCCCCAAACTGCAGGCGCGCTAGAAAGCCATAAATCGACTGGACATTGTAGGCTCCCATAGGATTTGCAGTAAAGGGTTGAATGCACTGTGTGTACCACTGCAAGTTGAGCTGCCATCCAAATAGCGCCACAGACACAAGCCCCAACGTAACTAAAACGGTCATAATACCCCAAACCACGCGCCAGCGGCCGCGCGCCACAAAATAGACGCCAAAAAGTAAAAGTGGCAACTTGATGACAGCCGCGCTGCCCAATAAAAGCCCTGCAAGATATTCGCGCTTCCAACGTAAAAGTAAAAATGTCGTAACAACCATCGCAAGGACCATCTGAGACGTATTTCCTTCTTTAAAGTTGTAGCATAAAGGTCCGTTGGCAGCGAAAATAAACAGCAACAACGCCGCCCGATATTTATTCAGATGGGTAATTCCCACAAGCATCCACCACGTCAATCCCGTGGCCGCTAAACCCAGTATCGTAAAAAAAATTGCGGAAAGTCCTTGCGAGGTTAGCAAAGCAAAGGGCACGAATAGCCATGCCAGCACCGGTAAATTAACGAAATAATTTGCGCGAACAAGGTTGTGCATCTCTTCGGGCGCGTGTAAAACCGTCTCACCCGCGGAGTAATAGGCCCTGAAAAAATCGGAGAACAATTCATTGCCATGCGGGTTTGAAACGACTGAAAGAAAGCTCAGCATCCCGATCGACAAAATCACCGTGGCCATCACGACGATCTCACCGCGTATTTTTCTGCGGTGCATCCAGTTTAAAACTAGAATGCCCGCGGTGAAGATGCTTAGATGGATCGGGTAAAACCAAAATTGATTCATCAAGAAGTCGCTAAACGAGGCTGAAGCAACTTATTCAAAATAAGAATGAACGCCATTAAGAACACCGGGATCAGTTCTGCGAATATCCGCAGCTCATAAATGTTAGCGACAAACATCATTCCGATAAAATAAGGGAACGCCACCCAAAGGGATCTTTTGACGAATTCATTTTGAATCAAACGGTGACAAAACAGCACCGGAATCCAAATAAAGCCCATATTGCTGAAAAATAACGGGTAATTCCCGATGTGCGAAAAAAATGAGAGGTTGTCTGAAAAATGAGTGATTTGCGGGCGATCGTACCATTCAAAAATGGGACCGGGATTGTTTGCGTATAGTTTAACCAAGACTCCTTTGATCATTATCCAAATCACAAATTGCGCCGTGCAATGATAAATGATTTTGGTTTTTTTTTCTTTCCCCAAAGAAACGAATAAATAAATCATCGTCAGAAAGCCGGCAGTCTCGCGGTTGAGCGTGGCAACCACAAATACCGTGTAATACAGGATCCATTTTCGTTGGTACATAAATATCAACCCCAAAGTGAAAAATAGAACGGCCGGCGTATCAAACCAATAGTAAGGATGATAAGGACGCGGAAAGAAGATGTTGAATGGAAGGATAAGGAAAATCAGCAAAGATAAAACGGAGTTGGCAGCTTTGTCTTTGATGAACAAAGAAATGTAATGCCGGAACGACAGGGCCAAAAGAAAAATGCAGGACACTTCCAATAGCTTGGAAATCCGCTCCAAGGAGTCGAGTATCGGTAATTTTAAATGGTACAAAATATTGGCGGTGTAAGGGATCAGAATTCTATACTGCCATGGCTTGCTTTCGGAATTTTCCGCCACGCGGGTTAAAAATTGCCAGCCTCCAACGCCGTCGGTGAGTAAAAAACTGAGTTTGTAATAATAATAAGAAGCAATTAATGCCACAATGAGGAAAAGACACTCAAAAGAAACTTTTTCAAATAACTTTTTTGGAGACACTCTTGCACTCCCACTCCCACGCCGTGCGGATGATCTGATCGAGATTAAGCCGTGGTTTCCACCCAAGAACCTTTTTGGCTTTGGCAGCGCTGGCAACGATACGGGCGGGATCTCCGGGACGGCGTGGAGAAATTTTCACCGGCACTTTGACGCCAAGCACGCGTTCGGCGGCACCAACAACCTGTTTGACTGAAAAACCTTTACCATTCCCTAGATTGAACAAGTCACTTTTGCCTCCGGCCTTCAGGTACTTCAAGGCCAAGAGATGAGCTGAGCAGAGATCGCTCACATGCACATAGTCGCGGATGCACGTGCCGTCCTGCGTCGGGTAATCATCGCCAAAAATAGTAAGTGGACGTTTTGCGCCTTGCCGGATGGCACGAAGCACATTCGGGATAAGAAGTGTTTCTTTCTCCTTCATCGGGCCCAATTCCCCGGAGGGGTGAGCCCCGCAGGCGTTAAAATAACGAAGCGCCACGTAACGAAACAGCCCTTGAGCAATAGCCAAATCTTTCAATACTTTTTCGGCCATCAGCTTAGACTGTCCGTAAGGACTGGTTGGAACCGCAAAATCCGTTTCAAGCACAGGCACTCGCCTGGGCTCCCCATACGTTGCCGCCGTGGAAGAGAAAATAAAACGCATCACGCCCTTTTTCAACATGCCGTTCAAAAGATTCACGGTGGCGCTCACGTTATTTTCGTAGTATTTGAGTGGCTCGGCAACGGACTCCGGCACAACGATGGACGCCGCAAAATGCATGACTGCGTCAAACTTGCGACCGGAGAAAAACCGGCGAATATCCGCCGGGTCACGCAGATCCCCGTGCGCAAAATCGGCTTTCGGATGCACCAACCGGCGATTTCCCGTGCTCAAATTATCAATGATAGAAACTTGGTGTCCCTCATCGATAAGCATGCGCGCCATGTGAGACCCAATGTAACCTGCTCCTCCGGTTACTAAAATCGAACTCTTTTTCATTCAGAAAACCTTTCTGACAGCCGCTACCGGCCAGCTGTGCGTCTTTTTTGAGTTTTCCATTAAACTTTCACCACTTTCACCCCGGCGATTTAAAGGATAATGCTGATATTGCAGGAAGAAAACCGAAGACCCTACAACAAAAAAAGTCTCTATAATTTTTGTCCTACGTTTGGAAAATAGAGGCATGCGTGGATTATACAGAAGGCTGTTTATTTTTTCCAGTTCCACCTATCTAATTTCAATAATTTAAATTTAACCTTAAATAACCATTTACAACAATATATAAATTTTTATGATAATTTTAGTGCTAAATATTGAATATTGAATAGTATAGTGTATAATTCGATTAGATAATTAGTTCTTTATAAGGTCGAAGAAAAGAGCAAACCTGGGGTGACCCAGGGGCGCAAAGCCACAGATCCTGACCACCATAGTTGCTGGGAGGATGGCTGGGTTGCCTAAATACAATGTTTTAGTCAACCCTTCTAGCATGTTTAGAAGGGTTTTTTGTTTGGGGACATACTGAAATGATAATGAAAGTTCACAAGAAACTTCTGGGAATAGCCGCTCTGGCAGTTCTATCCTCCTCTACCTTTCTGTCTGCCGGGCAGGCCGCTCTTGATAGTTTAGGCGGCTCTCTGATTCAAGCCACCCCTTATGACAGCAAAATAAACTCCGCCGGAGCCCTTTCTAATAATTTTACACCACTACTGGGGTCCATACGCTCCAGCGAGGAGCTGTTCTTTCAAGCTCGCACCATTCGGTATGCCGCAGACCCAGCTGGACAAGATTATTGGCAAACACCACAAGAGACCGAAGCCCGCTGGGCAGGTGATTGCGAGGATAAGGCAGTCTGGCTTTTCGCGCAGCTCAAGAAAAGTGGCCACTTCAATGTGCGTTTAGTGATTGGTCGTTATCGCGCCATCGACAAAAATTTTCATGTCTGGGTCACGATGGCCGATGACCAAAACAACGTCTGGGTGCTGGACCCGACGGCGCAAAAAAAGATCTGGAAATCCACGGAATTCAGTGAAGGATTCTACAAGCCACTTTATTCTTTTGATGGAACAAACCGTTATCGTCACGATGTTCAATAATGAATCTACAGCCCGCTAAAAAACACGAATCTGTCACGATCCTTCTGGTTCCCCTGTATGGGTATTCGGCGTTTCCGCGCGCCGTGGATTGCATACTCCGGGAAACGCGCCTACCCTTTGAACTGATCATTGTCGAGGCCAACTCTCCGGATTCCATCCGCCATGAACTCGAAAAAAGAAAAAGGCACCGGAAAAATATTAAGATCATTTATTCTAACCATACACCGCGCTTGGCTCAGACGCTCAACTTGGGTTTGGCGCATATCCGCACGCCAAAAGTATTTTTTATGCATAACAATATTAGAGTCACTCCCCATTGGCTGGAAAACCTCCTACAGCACGCCAAAGATAAGCACGGCGTTGTCTGCCCTTATGTGGTTCCGGTCCCAGGAGAACCACACAAAGACCCTTCAGAGTTGGATATGCACGGTTTTCTCATCACAAAAGAAACTTTATGTCTTTTAGGTGAGTTTGATGAGAAAATAGCCTCACCATTGCTGGGTATTGACATGGGCCAGTGGCTAAAAAAACATCAAATCAATATTCACCGGGACCTTTACACCGTTTTGGAACATGCCGTACAACCAAACTGTAAGTCTTTTGATTTAAAGCTGTTCCAACGCCAATTGAACGAAAAACAACTGCGCGAAAGCATGATTTATTTGAGCAAAAAATGGGGCCTCCGGCTTCACGAATCCAAATACGTGGATTGGCTTCAAAAAAAGAAGCTGTTACAGAAAAAAACCCCTCCACAGAGCGTGATACCCTGGCAACAGCTCCCGATGCATCTGAATTTTCCCAAACTGAGCCTTAAAAAATTCCTGCAAGTGTTGACAAAAACCTAAAAACTTCTTTATTTAAAACCCTTCACGAAAGACCTATCGTAGGGTATAATTCTCACATTGTATTCTCAATCAGACAATCAAATAAAAAGGACCTTAACCCCATGAAGATAATTTTCAGTTCAATAACAAAAAACTTTTGGATATTAGCCGTAGTCGCCTTGTCGGCCATCGCCCCTCAAAACGCCTATGCCTTATCCGCGGTCGCACAACAGATCCAGGGTGAAGTGCTGGTGCATAAGGCAACCGGCGCTGCCGACTCCTGGGATGCGGTGACGCAGGATACGACGTTGGCCAGTGGCGATTCCATTAAGACCAAAAAAGGGACTTGCGCGCTGGTTTACAGTGACCAGGCCACGTTCACACTGGACGAAAACACTTCGCTGACAGTGGAAGAAACACCGGCGGCGCAAGATTTAAAACTTCTTTTGGGTAAAATCAGAGGAAAAGTGAATCACCAGAACGCCACACAGCCTTTTCAAGTAGTGACTCCGGCAGCCGTCTCAACCGTGAGAGGCACGGAAGTCGATTTTGGGTTTAATGACCAAGGTCAGCTCACCATCGATTTGCACAACGGAAAAATCCAGGTCGTCAATGACGATGCCGACATGAATGTGGATCTGGACGGTAAAAAATCCATCACGGTGAAATACGATAAAGAAGCCAACGTGATCCACATCAAAAACGAATGCGGTTCCGATGGCCCTGTGATATTCAACGTGTTCGGAGCGGAATACGCGGAAAATCCTTGCGAAGAGAAGGAAGTGTCATTAGCTACTTCGGAAAATGGCACCACGCCACCGGATACCAATACCTCCTCGGACGATCCTGGAAACCCTGATGAAGGCCGCAGGGTAACAGACAAAATAAATTAAGTTACAAAAAAAGGCTGCCCGATAAATTTCGGGCAGCCTTTTTTTGTGTAATTTATTTCCCAGTCTGACCTACCACCGCTTGGATAGTCTGCGCTAATATCTTCACATCTAACCACAACGACCAACGGTCGATATACTGAAGATCCAGCTTCATCCACTCTTCAAACGTGATCTTATTACGGCCGGACACCTGCCAAATACACGTGATCCCCGGTTTCATGCTTAGTCGCCGCCTCTGCCAGGGTTCGTATTGATCCACCTCCGCAGGAATGGGCGGCCGCGGGCCCACCAAACTCATGTCTCCTTTTAACACGTTCCAAAACTGCGGGAACTCATCCAAACTGGTTTTTCGTAAAATTCGTCCCACGCGCATCAAGCGTGGATCGTTGGTCATTTTGAACACGGGACCTGTCATTTCATTATATTTTTTTAGTTCTTCCAATCGCGCCTCGGCATCCACAACCATCGAGCGGAATTTATACAGATTGAATTTCCGGCCATTCAAACCGCATCGTAGCTGCCGGAAAAAAATAGGCCCCTTGGCTTCTAATCGAATCGCCAATGCGATCAAGCCAAAAAGCGGCAAGCACACGACCAAAACCGAAAAAGAAATCACAATATCCACCGTGCGTTTAACCAGCAGCTCCGTGTCCTTTAAACGGCTGGTCTCGAACGTGAGATAAGTGAAACCATCCATTTGTTTTGGTACCCCCGAGGCGATCTCGAGATCAAAAAAATCCGTCGCCAATGTGGCAGGTAATCCCACGGCTTCGCAATACAAAATACATTTTTCAATCACCGGAAGCCAACTTCTAGGCACGACAAATACCACCTCATCGATCACGGTTTTTTCCAAAATCTTTGGTAAGTCGTCCAGCGATCCCAGTACCGGATATCCCGAAACAGACTTTTCGATCATTTTTACGTCCTTGTCCAAAAACCCGATGATGCGATAGCCCCATTCTTTGTGACGCAAAGCAATGCTCAAAAATTCCTGCGCGCGGCGCCCGGTGCCCACGATGAGAACATTGTGCGCGTTATGACCACGGCTACGCACTTGGTGGGCAATAGCCAGGATGATGAGCCTATTGGTTAACAGCAACAGCACCGAGGTGGCGGTATAGATCCCGATGAAAATACGGCTTAAAAAACCGAATTTAAAAACAAACGCCAGACTGGTGAAAAAAACAAAAAATAAAAAACCGTTGACAAAATAATTCGCTAAAATTTTATCATAGGTCTGAATACGCATGTAATAGTACTGGCCGCGTTTTTTAAGGATGATGGCCCAGATCACCAACGCCAACCAGTAACCCTGCAGGTATTTGCCGGGATCAGTGGCTTTCTCCATAACTTCCATGCCGGGAATGGTATCTACCCAACGGAAAGCATCGTGGTTTAAAATCAACACGTAGAGTACAAAGAAATGCAGAGAAACGGTGATTAGGTCGACGACGTACAACAAATTCCGGATGAATTCGGCGCGTTCTCTAAGCATGCAAAACCTCTGCGCTCTGTAATTCTATTTTCTGTATCCACACGTTGCGGTCCTGCGAAGGCAAGTTTCCGACACACAAATCGTTCGCATATTGCAAGCTCAGGACATGCGCGCCGGGCGCCACCGTCAATTTCGTGCGATATTTTTTATATACTTTACTGTTCACGTAATATTCATCCACTAGTTTCCCATCGATCTTAACATATAAAACAGGCCATACCCCATTTACCGCGCTACCCTTCATGCTTAACGTTATTTGCACTGACGGATTGGAAATATTAATTTTTTTAAAAAGTTCGCCGTTTCTGAAGAAAAATTCCTCATGGCTTACCGGCTGGTCATTCAACGACGAAAAATCTGAAAGATTATAGGAAAAATCCGGTACTGCTTTCCACAAATCTTCATCACCTGTTTTGTCGACGTCGGGATGCACAGCGAGAAGCTTCAAGTAATATTTACGGTGGTACTGCCATAGATCTTTCTTTTCCAAAAAAGCAACAAGTCCGTTAAGGGTTTCTTGTCTTTGCTCTAACATCTCCCACGCCTGTTCCCGCAATGCAGAAGAAGGCTGTGCTGAACCACTAAAGGTGTCCCTCGCTGTCATGAACGCTAGTTCCTGGTTGTTTGGGTCTTTATCGATTCCTTTTTTGAAAACAGCGACAAGCTCCGACGGAGACATTTTGGAAAAAAGACTCCCCAGCGCCCGCGCTTTGGCCATGTCGTAAACCGGTTCATAGCGGTTGCGCCGAATGGCCTCGTCGAAATCTTCGATGGAAGCCTTGTCTTTTTCCAATAAACGAATCAGGCCCCGTAAATAATAAGATTCCGCATCGTAGGGGTTCAGCTGTAGACTTTTTTGCACTACCTCCAAAGCTGCGCGGCGTTGTTTGTCTGCCAACAAAGCTTTGGCCTCCCAAAAATGATAGTGGGAAACACCTAGATAGAAACTGGCCACAAACACCCCTAGAAGGATCAAAGAAATCAGTGTCTTGAGCGCCCCAGATAATTTTTCAGAATCATAAAAACGATTTTCATCCATTGAAAAAAGCAGACCGGCAGCCACGGACGATAAAAGCCAATTGGCCGGAATGTGAAAATTGAAATTAAAAAGCCCGTGAACGAGAAGGCCCAACACCCCTGCAAGGATGCCGCTGCCCACCCCGATACGCAAACGACTGTCATCCATACGAATGATACCAAGACCCTTCCGAAAAAAAATGACGGTAAGATAGGTTGCCGCCAAAAAGGTAAATATTCCGCATTCGGCAAAAAGTTGCAACAAATCATTAAGCGCATACACGGGCCTCCAAGAAAAAAGAGTCACCGGACGAAACTGTAGAAACAAATGCGCGAATGTACCGGGACCGGAGCCTAACCAAAAAAAATGGCGGATCATCGGAAGCGTGCCCTGCCAAGTAAACCAGCGGACCTTCAGGGACATCTGCTCTTCAGCGGTCATGCGCTGAATGTCACCCACGCGCTGCTCTAAGGATGCCGTACCAAAAATAAGAACCGCACCCGCCACGAGACCGACGAACAGCACCCACGGCATTACACCCCCAAAAACTAGGCGTTTTTTTCGCAAAACCAAGATCATAAAAACCATAGACACGCAGAATGAAACGAGCGCTCCTCTGGAGAGCGTAAACACCAGCGCGACGCCCATCAGCACGCTCAAAAAAAGAAACAGCGCTCTCTTTGAGGCGTCCCGTTCAGCGAAGACAAATCCCAACGAAATCGGGAGAATCAGATTCAACAAGCCGGCGAAGTGATTATGGTTAACATACACCGAGGACAAAAAATACGAACGGTTCCACCAATCTTTTGGGAGCCCGCCGACGAATTGTAACAATCCTATCATCGAGTAAAGTGCTCCCAAAAAAACTAAGCATTTGCTCAGGCGATACACCTGCAAACGCTGACGGCATAGATACCGCGTGGCCAGGAAAGCGCACAATACCACAATGAGTTTGTAGAGCTCTATCCAAGAAAAGTAGTGGATCTTTGAGAACACAAGCGACAGGAGAAAAAAAATCAGGTAAACGGTGATGCCTGTGTCGAGCTGCGTGCGCGGCACCAGGCGCCCGTCAGACAACTGGCTGAACCAATAGACAGAAAAAGCGCCACACAAAAAAACGGCGCCGATGGCAAAACTCCACAGGTTCACTGCCCCCAAAAGCAGTGGAAATATAAAAAGGGAAATATAAAAAAGTGGTTCAAAAACTTTGAAGGGGACCGACTCTAGTTTTGAGACCTTGCGAATGGTGGACGTCTGCGTCACGTCCGGCGTACACTCACCTTGCGGTAGTATTTCTTGTAATACTTGTTGTAGCTGGTGTTGTCCTGCATCGGCACGGCGTTCAACACCACGCCGATCAGTTTCGTTTTAGATTCTTTGATCAACGCCAAAGCGCGGTTCAATATTCTCACCGTGGTAAAGCCACAACGGATGGAAAGCAGGCATCCGTCCACTTGCGACATCATAATGGCCGCGTCAGAGATGATTGTGACAGGCGGCGTGTCATAAATAACCATGTCAAAGCGTTTACGCGTTTCGCGGATAAACTCCACCATGCGGTGGGAACCCAACAGCTGAGCCGAATCAATCACGCTTTTGCCGCAGGTGATCACCGAAAGATTCGGCGTTTCAGTTTTGTGGACGACCTGGTCCAGCGAAAAATTTTCTGTCAGGTATTCCCCGAGTCCTTTGTTATTTTCCAGGTTGTACATTTGATGCAGCCGACCACGGCGGAAATCCGTATCGACATACAGGACTTTCAGATTGGCTTGCGCCAGCACAATGGAAAGATTTGAAGAAACAGTGGTTTTCCCTTCTCCCGGGCCCGGACTCACCACCACAAGATCCTTCAGCGAATTTTCCCTCATGGCGTACCATAGTAGGTTCATACGGATGAGACGATAAGCTTCCACCGATGGGGAATCCGCCGTGAGCGCAACCAAACGATCCAGTTGAGTCATATTACCGGAAGACTTTTCAGCGAAAAGAGACCCCAAATAAGGTATTTTTCCCAGATTACGTTTTAAGTCTTCGTCTGTCTTAATGGTGTCGTCCATATAATCCACTAAAAACGCCAGCAATACTCCGCCGAATAAACCCGCAAAAATCCCCAAGATAATGTTCAGCGCCTTTTTTGGCTTTACAGGAATTTCTGACGGAGAGGCGCGATCCACAATGCCGATATTGTTCATGCGGGAACTCGAAAAGACGGAACTTTCTTGTATGTTGTGCAGCGTATCTTCCAAAAGTGCATCGTCCTCCATAGGAGCATTTTCCATAAAGTCTTTTTCTTTGGAGCGAGCCCGTTCGCTTTCAATGCGACGGGCCATGGTGCGTATTTCATTGCGCAGTGCAATCATCTCGGGATGTTTGGGACCAAAACGGTTGGACAGGCTATCGAGCTTCGATTGTAAACGTAAAAATTCGTCGTTCAGCGAAGCCATGCGTTGGTTGCGGATAAACATCAGCGCGCGGCGCATCAGGTTGTCGCGGGCGTAAACGTCAGCCAAGCGATTGGCCATGTCGGAAGCAAGCTTAGAGTCGGGACTCTCGATCGCAACCGTGATCATGCGGCTTCCTTTCACCTGCTCGATATAAATGTCTTTCTTGAAATCTCTCTGAAAAATCTTGGCCATGCCCACTTTTTTTTTGTAGCGCGGAGTTTCGGAGAGTTTAAACTCATCGTACACTTTACCGGCAATGGTGTCGGATTTGATGAGGGCAATCTGCGTAGCCAGATAATATTCAAATACATCGATGCCGGAACCGGCAGACGCCGTTTCGTCGGCCGAATGCACATTCGTATTCTCGCCTTCGATGATGATATCCACACCGGAACGATAAAGCGGCGTCATGAGAAAAGTACCTAGCGTCACCACCGTCGCGCAAATCGTGAAAAATGCAGTGACCACCCAGCGCCGCCGCACCAGCACTTGGAAATAATCTTTGATACTTTTTTCGGGAAAAACGTCGGTCGATTGTGTTTCCATAGAGGTCAGAAGAAACTCTTCGGGACGACGATTACGTCATCGGCTTGCAAGTCTTGGTCAGCGGATAAGTCGCCCTCCATGATGCGCACGGCATCCACCGAGATTTTTGACTCGCTGCCATCAGAGTTTTTGCGGATGAGCTGCACGCCACGCTGATTGGCGATGGGCGTGAAACCACCGGCAATGGAAATGGCGCGGATCGCCGAGACACGTCCGGAAATTTCATAATTGCCTGGCTTCCGCACCTCGCCGATAATGGAAAAATGGCTGTATTCCAAAACGAATACATTCACTTGCGGATTGATGATGTAGTCGCCGTCCAGTTTTTTCTCCAGTAATTTTTCGGCTTCGGTGGCGCTCAAGCCCCCCACCTTCACACGGCCGGCCAGCGAGTGTTTGATATAACCATCCTCGTCAACGCGGTACAACTGATTAGTCCCCGCCTCTCCGAAGATTTTGATCTGTAATAGATTTTGAGCGCCGATAAGATACGAGGAAGTTTCTTGTCTTTCGTTACCGGCTTTCTCGGTGAAAACAGCCGTGGAGGGACTTTCTCCTTTTCCGGGCCCAGCAAAAGCGTTCGGACTCAGGAATAAAAGAAAAAGCAAAAAAAAATAATAAATGACCGGCTTTTTTTTTATCATCGAAGGAATCAAGCGACTAATAGTTAGAAGCTCGCGCGAACACCTGCAGAAATCTCGTTGGCGTTGTAATCCAGTCCTTCGATATTCGAATCACGCGCGGCAAAATTATAATCCAGCACCAGAGTGATAATGTTATTGGGCATGCGGTATTCCAAGCCTGTTCCCGCGTTCCATGTGCTGTCTCGCCGGGTCTTTTGAACGCCCGTTGCAGGTATTACGGTGATACGCGAGTACTCATGGTACCCCATCGTCCCGCGAGCATTTAAAAACCACCGCTCGCCAAGCTGCCGGCGCCAAATTAGCTCCACGCGATTACGGGTATAAAAACTCTGGTTATCAAACGTTGATTCTTGCGGAGCGCGATCGGCTTTCAATACAATGGTATTGATGTCTGAGGGCTGCCACTGCAGCGCCGTGCGGAACACGGCATTGTTGAAATCCGGACGAGTCGACTCGTCATAGATTCGGTACTGGGCACCTGCCCATGCCTGATAGGCAACCCGTTCGGTAAAATTACCGCGCAAACCGAACATGAATTGATTGCCGTCACCATCACGATCGCTGACGTTGAAATAATCCACGTGGATATAAGCATATTCGGCCAGGATCTGTGTCGCAGGCGCCATATCGTAACCGACTCTCTGGTACATCGTAAAAAGATTGTGATCGAATCCGGTATTTGCCGTCTGGCTGAATCTCTCATCAAAATCGGTGATCTCATTTTCCAGAAAAAATGATGCGAATGGGATCTCCAACAAAGAATGAAATGCGTTCTCTTCGCGTTTGACTCGTGAAGTGAATTCGGTGTCCGCTCGGCTGGTCGTCTCTTCGTATATGTCCTCCACATCCAACACAAAAGGAACATAATTGAGCTTCAACCCCACGTTGCCTCTCTGGTCGGTATGGTTCTGGCTGTCAAAACGCTCAAATAATTCACGGGTGATGGAATAACCGCCCGATAAAAGGTGCTGTCCGCCCGACAAAGGCAGCTCCGCCAACATATTCGCGTTAAAACTATTGACGTAATCGCTTTTTGAGTTTTGTGAGTCGTAGAATATGTTGTCAGTCCATCGATAGCGATAATCGGCGCTTGGCGTCAAATGCAATGGCCCCCACTGGATTCCTTTGCCATAGTCATAGATCGGCATGCCGGCATTGGCACTATATTGCTCCGAAGCCTTCGTGCCCTTTCCGGTGGTGTACTTGCCTTCGGACTGCGGTTCTGGCACATAGGCGTAACCGACTGCCGATACATGAAATAGAATCGTAAAAACATTTAAAATGACCCAATTTTTTTTCATCACGCTATCCCCTTGTTTGAAGAACTTTATTCTATAATTTCTGGCAGGAGTGTTCAAGAGAATTCTAAATCAATGATTTATCGTATCAAGGTAGGCTTTAAGAGTCTTTTCATAACCCTGGTCTGTCGGAAAATAATACCGCATTTTCTGTTCTAAATATTCTTGCGCCACATGATGTCCCGGGTAATCATGGGCATATTTATAACCTTCCCCACGCCCCAGACTTTTTGCCCCCTGGTAACTGGCATCCTTTAGATGTTTGGGCACTTCAAAAGTTCTGTTTTCCGCAACATCTTTCATCGCCTTTTCAATTCCCATGTAACTGGCGTTGGATTTTGGCGCGCAACTTATATACACCGTGGCTTGCGCCAAAGGAATCCTGGCTTCCGGCATCCCGACAAATTCGGATACTTGAAATGCCGCGTTGGCCAGCACCAGCGCCTGCGGGTCGGCGTTTCCGACGTCTTCGGAGGCACAAATAACGATGCGGCGGGCAATAAATCTCGGTTCCTCCCCGGCATAAAGCATCTTGGCCAAATAATAAAGCGCCGCATCGGGATCCGAACCTCGCATGGATTTAATGAAAGCGGAGATCGTGTCATAATGCGCGTCGCCGTCCGCATCGTACACCACCGCTTTTTTTTGAATCGATTCCTCGGCAACCTTTCGTGTGAAGTGTATCTGGCCATCGCTGTCTGCAGCCGTTGTCAAAACTCCCAATTCTAGCGCGTTTAAAGCGCGTCGCGCGTCGCCGTCGCTAACCTGGGAAAGAAATTGAATAGCTTCTTCATCCATCTTGACCGGATATTTTCCCAAACCATTTTTTTTATCCGTCAACGCCCGCAGTAGAATCCGGCGAAGGTGGTCGGGTGTCAGTGATTTTAGTTCAAATACCAGCGAACGCGACAATAACGCCGAAACAATGGAAAAAAATGGATTGTGCGTCGTAGCGCCTATGAGAGTGGGGTTGCCTTTTTCCACATCCGGCATCAACACATCCTGTTGGGATTTGCTAAAACGATGGATCTCATCGATGAAAAGAATGGTTTTTTGATTTTTCAGTTCGAATCGTTTTTTGGCTTGCTCAATAACCTTTCGTATCTCGGAAACGCTGCTGGACACGGCGTTGAGCGATTCGAAATAGGCCTTGGTTTCGTTGGAAATAACGGCAGCCAAAGTTGTTTTGCCCGTGCCCGGAGGCCCGTAAAGAATAATCGAAGAAATTTTGTCCGAGCGAATGGCTCTGTTTAACAGTTGGCCGGGCGCCAGAATATGTTCTTGTCCGACATATTCCGCCAGGCAAGCAGGGCGCATACGAACCGCCAGGGGTTCGTGTTTTGCATTTGTTTTTTTAGGGTCTTCAAACAGGTCCATAACAATACCTTATCACACGCCTGGCCGCAATCTCTTGATTGCGGCACTTCGCGGCAACACTGACTGTTGCCGCTACGCAATCAGCAGTTTGATAAAAACCAGCAGACTGCTAATCGTTTTCGTTTGCCGCGCAAACCCGATTTCGTCCTGAACGCTTGGCTTGGTACAACGCCGTATCCGCAGCTTCGACGATTTTGTTTACGCTATTGAACAGCGGTGAATAGGTCGCGTAGCCGAGGCTGATGGTTATTTTTAAATTTTCCCCATAGGCCTTGAATTCACGCTCTTCAACGGATTTTCTAATACGTCCGGCGACTTGCAAAGCTGTTTTTTCATCGGTTTCAATCAGTCCTACCGCAAATTCTTCTCCCCCGTACCGCCCCACAAAATCCACTTCACGGACGTTCTTTTTCACCGTCTGCGCTACCTGTCGCAATACCGTGTCCCCTACCAGGTGGCCGTATTCATCGTTCACATGCTTGAAGTGATCGATGTCTACCATGAGAAACGAGAGTTTGTACCTAAAGCGCTTGGAGCGCTCCAGCTCTCCCTCGAGGCGTTCGACCAAGTGCCGTCTGACGTACACACCGGTGAGCCCGTCCGTGATTGCCAGCGTTTCAACGCGTTCATACAGTTTCACGCGCTGCATCTCGGAAAGAAAACGGTCGATCAGGATATAAAATAACGGATCCCCTTTGGGCTCGACACCGATCAATGTCAGCACCGCGAAAATCTTTTCATGAATGAAAACAGGATAGGCCGTGAATGATTGATGGTGAATGTCGGATGTCTCGTAAAACGAATCTTTGGACTCAACGAGCAGGATCGGTTGGCGTTTTTCAAATAAATGGCGGTAAATTTTTTGGTCAAACGGAAACACCTCGCCACGCGCTTTCTTTTTGTCCTTTAAAAAAACGCTACGATCAAAGACGCCGCGGAAATGACCTCCGTGAAGCTCATACACTTCCTCGGGATTGGCGGATTCATGATTTTTTTCTTTAAAAAGAGAAAGTTTGACGATTTCAAATTCAAAATATTCGGATAAAGCCTCGGCAAAAATAAGGAAAGCCTCCAGGTGATCAAGACTTTTGGACATTTCCTTGATTTGCTCGTAAAACTCGACGATTTCATCGGCCTTTCGCTCGAGAAACTGCGTTTGCTGTGTTTTTAACTCCAGCGCTTGTTTTTCCACCTCAAACTCTTTCAAGCGAGCGGCGATTTCATTGCGCACAAAAGAGAGTTCCGAGAACGACCAGCGTTTAAAATTGGCGGCCCAATAAAAAACCAGGCAGGAAAACACGAAGTAATAAAACCAGGCGACCGGGTCTAGCTGACCCTGAAAAGCAAGTACCACCCCTGCGACAAAAATCGAAACGAAAATAATGAGCCGATCCTTTTTTGAACCAAAAAAATGCACCAGGAATAAAATCGAAAACCAAAGGCTGTTGACGATCAGATATTTCCACATACCTGATTCCTTCCTCTTTTTTTGGCCTGATACAGGTTGTGGTCCGCCGTGCCCAAAAGAGTTTCGCGTGTTTTGCCGTCTTCGGGATACGAGGCCACGCCAAGCGAAGCGGTGACCACGCCTTGCACCCGACGAAGAACAAATTTGTGGTTCTCGAGCTCAAAGCGGATTTTCTCGGCGGATTTCATCGCGTCTTTCTTGCCCTTGTTGGGCAAAAGCACGACAAATTCCTCTCCGCCGTAGCGAGCGGCAAGCTCCGATGGGTCCAAACAACGCTGCAAGATCGACGAGACGTTTCTCAAAACCAAATCTCCGGCCGTATGGCCAAATTCATCGTTGTATTTTTTGAAGCGGTCCACATCGAGCATGATCAGCGAAAATTTTGTATGTTTTAAATGCACTCGCGCGAATTCTTCGGTCAGTCGTTCCTGAAAATATCGGTTCAAATAAAGCCCCGTGAGCCCGTCACGAATCGCCAGTTCCTCCATTTTGTCATACAAAAGACGGTTGCGAAGCGTCACGGCGGCCAAACCCGAAATGATGTCCAGCGCGTGCAGATCATCGGAAGAAAACGCATCAGGCTTGGAGCTTGCCGCCCGCAAGACACCGAGCACCTTATTTTCAGTCATCAGCGGACTAGCGCACACAGCGCGCAGAAGATCCACGCTACGCTTTTTTTCCGTAGAGAAACGAAAATCGGTTCGTGAATCCTCGATCATCAAAGGCCGGGAACGGCGCATCACCCATTGATCAAACACGCTGCCATGTATTTCCGACTGGGCATTCCGGCCACGGGTAGAGGCCACCCAGGAAAGCCCTTCATTTTTTTCGTCAACCAGATAAAGGACACATTCTTCAGCCTGTCCCACCAACCCATGCGCCTCGGCAACCACGCGATGCGCAAGCTCCGGTACCGTCGGCACACCCTTCAACATCTCCGCAAACTGATGCAATTCTAAAAAACGGTCGATTTTTCGGTTCAGCGCCTTTTCAAGTTCCATTTTTTTTATCATTTGGCTGCGCGAAGTCACTAGATCTTCCTGAATTTTTTCACGAAAAATAAATCGGTCATTTAATTTTTTCTGGATTCTATAAAGAAACGACGCCAGCGCCACATACAAAGCGCCGTAGATCAGTACTTGAATGAAAAGCGTGGGCTCTTTGAATGCCAGGCATAAATACAGCACAATCAAGGAGGTCAACGCCGTTAAAATTGCCACCGGGCCCGGGCCGGTCACGCTCCAAGCAAAAATTAGAATCAGATGGGAAATAAAAAGAAGCGCGGCAAGAAGGTGATCGCCGAGCGTTAGCTCATACCGCAAGACAGGAAAGTAATAAACCGTGAGCGACGCCCAAGTAATAAAAGCGAGGATAGGCAATAAAAGAAACGGCAGTGGGCACCTCCCAAACCGTCGCGTGTGCGGATCGAAAAATCCGCTAGGCGATCGATTGTTCGGTTGTCTTATCGAAAAAGTGGGCTTTATTCATGTCAAACACAAGGTCCAAATCCTGGTTGACCTTGGGATGAATATGTCCCGAAACACGCGCAATAAATGTATTGGGTCCGGTGCGAAGATACAAATACGCCTCGGCGCCCATGGGTTCGACAACTTCGCAAATAGCGCGCACCGTGTTGTCCGGTGAGGCCTCGGTCGCAAATAGTTTGTCATAAATATCTTCAGAGCGAATTCCAAAAACGATTTCTTGATTTTCATAGCGCGCTATTTTCTCCCGGAACGAAGGGGCCACGCGTACTTTAAACGGTCCGCTCTGAAAATAATATTTGTCATTCATTTTGATCACAGTGCCGTTCAGAAAATTCATCGGAGGGCTTCCCATGAAACCGCCAACAAATTTATTTTTTGGCCGGTCGTAAAGCGCGATTGGGTCGGCGACCTGCTGCACCACTCCATCTTTCACCACGACAATGCGGTCGCCCATCGTCATAGCCTCCGTCTGGTCGTGCGTGACGTAAATGATCGTCGCTTGCAGCCGGTGATGCAATTTTTTGATCTCCGTGCGCATCTGCACACGCAGTTTGGCGTCGAGATTCGACAGCGGCTCGTCGAACAAGAAAACTAGCGGTTTTCGCACAATAGCGCGCCCCAGCGCCACGCGCTGGCGTTGGCCGCCAGAAAGCTCTTTGGGTTTTCGTTCAAGAAGGGTTTTAATGCCGAGGATTTCGGCCGCCTCGTTCACGCGTGTGACGATTTCCTGCTTGGGATATTTTCTCAATTTTAGCGCAAAAGCCATGTTTTGAAACACGGTCATATGGGGATAAAGCGCGTAGTTTTGAAACACCATCGCGATATCGCGATCTTTGGGGGGAACATCGTTCACCATCTTGTCGCCAATATAGATTTTGCCGGAAGAGATTTCCTCCAGACCCGCCACCATGCGCAGGATCGTGGTCTTGCCACAGCCGGAAGGACCCACCAGCACGATAAACTCGCGCTTTTCGATGGAAAGATTTACATTGAAAACAGCTTGAATATTTCCTGGGTAAATTTTATTGATATTGACAAGACTGACTTGAGCCATAAAAAGTGGTGATTATCCCACGCTTTGGAAAAAATTGAGGTATTGAAAAAGGGCTACTTTTAATTGGCGCCGGTGCACAATGTTGTCAATCATGCCGTGTTCCAGAAGAAACTCCGAGGTTTGAAAACCCTCCGGCAATTTCTGACGTATCGTCTGTTCGATCACGCGAGGGCCTGTGAAGCCAATCAGCGCTTTGGGCTCGGCCAATATCAAATCGCCCAACGACGCAAAACTAGCCATGATACCAGCCATGGTGGGATTGGTAAGCACGGAAATAAAAAATTGATTCGCCTCGTGGTGTTTGGCCAAAGCCTGCGAAGTTTTTGCCATTTGCATCAACGAAAGCATGCCTTCATACATGCGCGCTCCGCCTCCCGAACCCGAGATAATGATCAAAGGTATTTTTTTCGTTGTGGCGTGTTCAATGAGCCGAGTCAGTTTTTCCCCTACCACCGAACCCATGGAGCCCATGATAAACCTCGAATCGGTGACGCCGAGCGCCACGCGATGCTGGCTCAAAAGTCCTTCGCCGGTGATAACGGCGTCCGTCAGGCCGGTTGCCACTTGATCTTCTTTCAGTTTTGAGATGTAAGACTTGGGCCCGCGAAAAACAAGAGGATCTGCGGAGCTGAGCTCCTTGTCCATTTCCTTGAACGTGTCTTCATCGATAATCTGAACCACACGTTCGGGTGCCGAAAGAGTGAAATGGTAGTCGCATTTGGGGCAAACCTTGTAATCCTCTTCCAGCGTCTTGTTGTATATAATTTCACCGCATTCCACGCACTTGGTCCACAGCCCCTCAGGAATGTCCCGGCGCTTTAAAATGCGTACCGCATTGACTCTCGATTTTTCGCTAAATGGAGACATAACCCATCCTGTTGATTCGACTTAACAAAGGATAAATGTTAGCATAGCCTCTGGCAATAGTCTATCACGCTATCGAATCTTCCAGTAAAGCCTGAAAAGTTCATAAAAAGTCTTGAAAATAGAGCTGATTTTGGTGGCCGTTGCTTTGCCTGCGGTGCGCGGATAATGTGTGACGCCAATTTCCTCTATTTTACAGCCTTTTTTCTTAAGACGCGCCAGTATTTCGGCGTGAATCAATAGATGATTGGATTCAAGCACCAGTCCCTGTAGGGCTTTTTTTCGAAAAAGTTTGAAAGCGCAGTCCACATCACGCACGGGCAGCCCAAAAAGGAGCTTGTTTAATTGCGTCCATAAAAAACCATTCAGACGACGGTACGCCTTGTCTTGGCGCACAATACGAAAACCCGTCACAACGTCGCAACCGTCAATTTTTGAAAAAAGTTTGTCTATGTCGGAAAAATGAAATTGGTTGTCACCATCGGTGAGAAAAACGAGGTCTTTTTGAACACATTTAAATCCGGTACGAAGCGCTGCGCCGTAGCCTTGGTTTTTTTCATGCTGCACAAGTTTGACGCGAGGATTTTTTTGACTCCAGCTTTTGATGATCTGCGCCGAATCATCCGAGCTACCATCGTCCACAACCACCACTTCATAATCGGCGCCGTAATCCTGGCCCACTTTGACAGCCTGCTCGATCATGGGGCCCACGTTTTCAGATTCGTTGTAACAAGGGAAAAACATTGAAAGCGAGGTGAGCGCCCTGGGACGTATCATGGGGTTTCCTTTTCAAAACCATGCAATACCAATCCTGTCAGAAGCTTTGGATAAAAATAGGTCGATTTTTGAGGCATTTTGAGTCTTTTTTTTGAAACATACAGCATTTCCTCAAGGGAGGTCGGTCGCAGAAAAACAGCCAGCTCAAACAGTCCGCTCTTCACCTTGCGGCAGGCCTCTTGGGCATCGCGAGTGAAATCGATCGCCTCGCCTGCCTGCCGGCCAGGCAGGGACTTTTCCACGACACGAATGTCAAAACAGGGCTCCAAGATTTTTTTGTGAAGCACCGAGACATCCAGTTTATCCACCGGACTTGTTCCGCTAGTGGAGACAGCGTGCAAGGTTAGAATCCAAAAACCGTCTTCATCCGAGTAAAATCCAAAACGGTATCTTTTGTCTTTGGTTTCTGCCCGGCACTTGGAAAGTTGGGACAACACCGCTTTCAAATTTTTCGCTTTCTCAAGAACACCAATTTTCCCCAAGACCTTACGAAAATCCGCTGCCTTTGCAAGTCGAATCAACCGATGCGTGGGGAAAATCTTAAATGGGTTGTGCAGGCAATCCGAAAAATAGGTCAGCACATAGTCCCATTCACGGCCACCCCCATTTTTTTGCGACCGCATCCAATCTCTAAACTGGCAAGCCACCTCAAATCGATGATGGCCATCGGCGATGAACACGGGTTTTAATTTCATCGCTAGAGTGATTTTTTGGATCACAGACGCGCGTTTTTCAAGATACAAACGATGCCGCACCCCCGCCACCGAAAAATCCATGACCGGCGAGCGCTTCAACGATTTTTTAAGTGCCAACTGCACCACGCCCTTTTTGTCTTCAAATAAACCGAAGATGGGACTCAAATTTGTGCGCACTTCCTTCAAGAGTCGGAAACGGTCTTCTTTGGGGCCGGTGAGAGTATTTTCGTGTTTCAACACCGCCTTTTCATCCAGTTTCATCACCGCATAGAAGCCGATACGCATTTTTTTCTTTCCTTCTTGACGATAATTTTGCACATACACGTACAACGCGGGTGTCTGCTCCCGGATCAACACCTCTTGCGATTTCCAGTTGTTGAGCGTCGCGCCGGCACGCGTGTAACAATTGTCAACGTCGGTGTCTGTTACGGTTTTCTTGCCAAGTTCCAGGCGAATCACGTTGTGGGGATGCATCCGGTAAAGTTTTTCTTGTTCTTGTTGGGAAATAACATCGTAGGGCGGCGCCATCACCTGCGAGGGACTTTTGACTTTGGCAGAATTGTACCGCCACGCGTGAAAAGCTTTTATTTTAGGCATTTTCTTTTCGAGGTTTTTTTAACCAAATCCAGGTCCCCAGAGCCGCTCCCACCGTGTCGGCCACTCCATCATACAGACTCGAGTCTCGGTGCGGAACATACCGTTGATGAAATTCGTCGGAAGTTCCGTACAAAACGCCAATCATAACCGTTGCGATAAACAACTTTCCGGACGATCGTCGAAAAAAACTCTGCGCAGACAGCGCGCGGCACACCAACGCCCCGAAAACAGCATATTCTACAACATGCGCCAGCCAATCGACATGAATTTTTTGGGTTTTCTGAAACCACGGGAAAGGGAACGTATACGAGGATAAAACGTAGAGGAGCGCTGCATATAAAACAACCGGCGCCCAAAGCGCGAACTGCCTTTGAGCGCGGATGGAACTTTTCATTCTTTTTTCTTCGCGGCTGGTTCCTTTTTGGCCTCGACCTTGGGCTCTGCGCCTTCTGTCTTGGGTGCTTGGGCTTGCGGCTTTTGAGTTTTATCTTGAGTTTTTTGTTTTTTATAATCCGTGGCATAAAAACCGCTGCCCTTGAAAATGAGCCCTACCCCGGCGCCAATCAGGCGTTCCACCTTGCCGCTACAATACACGCATTTTTTAAAAGGCGCTTCTTTCATGCCCTGCAGCCTTTCAAATTTCTTTTTACATTTCAGACAACGGTATTCGTAAGTCGGCATACGGCCTTTCTCCAGTCTTGAACGCTTAATCCGAAAAGAGTTGTTTTACCTTGTTCATGAACGAACTCGTCGCCGGGTTTACTTTTTCTCCCGAGGCTGCGGCGAATTGCTTCAATAATTCGATCTGTTTATCCGACAAATGTGTGGGCGTTTCGACTACGATACGAATTTCCTCGTCACCCATGCCATGACCCCGCAGCGAAGGAAATCCTTTGCCCTTAAGCTTGAATTTTTTCCCATTCTGAGTGCCGGCCGGAATCTTTAATTGCGTGGTTCCGGTCAAAATCGGAACTTCGATCTCGCAACCGAGAGAGGCCTGCACCATGTGGATCGGCACTTCGCAAATGATGTTATCCCCCTCGCGACTGAATATCTCATGAGGTTGGACATGGATTTCGATATACAAATCCCCTCGCGGACCACCGCGATGGCCCGCCTCTCCCTCACCGGGCATGCGCAAGCGAAGGCCGGTGTCAACACCGCCGGGCACGTGGGCTTGGATTTTCCGACCAACCAACACGCGACCTGAGCCATTACAGGAAACACAAGGATATTCGATAACAGTGCCCTGGCCGTGGCATTTAGGACATGCTCTCGAAATACTAAAAAAACCGCTCGACGCCAGTACCTGTCCCGAACCGCGGCAGGTAGAGCAGTTATGTCGCTGTGTGCCGGGTTTGGCACCTCCGCCATTACATGCGGTACAAGTTTCCTCGCGTTTTAAATCCAAGGTTTTGTCAACGCCGAACGCCGCTTCCTGAAAATCGATTTCCACGGCAATGGCCAAATCGCTTCCTTTATGCGGACGGCTGCGCCGCTGGGACGGGTTTCCTCCGAAAAAACCTTCAAAAATGTCTTCAAAAACATCTCCAAAACCTGCGGATGAAAAACCGGACCCACCTGCGCCTTGCGCCGAATCAAGACCGGCATGGCCATACTGGTCATAAATTTGTCTTTTTTCCGGCTCCGAAAGAACTTGGTAAGCTTCGGTGGCTTCCTTGAATTTGTCCTCGGCTTTTTTGTCTCCAGCGTTTCTGTCAGGATGGTGGGCCAACGCGGACTTGCGATAAGCCTTTTTGATATCTTCCGCCGAAGCATTCCGTGGAAGCGAAAGAATTTCATAGTAATCTTTTTTTGAAGCCATCGAATAAAATAGCCTGATAAAGTTAAGCGATAAGCGGCCTGTTTCAGACCCGTGCCGCTTATCGCTTTAAATGAGTCCCGCGCGCGAAGCTCGAAATTTATTTATCGTCTTCGACTTTGTACTCCGCATCGACAACGTCTTCTTTGCTGCCTGCTTTCTGTTCTGTCGCCCCGTTCTTTTCGGAGGCGCTATCAGCTTTACCGCTTGTTTTCTTGTACATCTCCTCGGCAATTTTGTATGACGCGGCCGTCAGCTCTTCTTGGGCCTTTTTGATTGTCGAAACATCCAAGCTGGCCAACGCCTCTTTGGCTTTCGAAAGGGCGTCCTCGACTTTCTTTTTTTCCTCCTCGGACACCTTGTCCGCCACGTCCTTCAAGGATTTCTCGGATGAGTAAATTAAGTTATCGAGTTGATTTTTGGATTCGACGAGTTCACGTTTCTTTTTGTCTTCTTCGGAATGAGCGCCTGCTTCCTTGGTCATGCGTTCGATTTCTTCCTTGCTCAGTCCGCTGGAACTTTCAATCCGAATTTTTTGCTCCTTGCCGGTGCCAAGGTCTTTGGCCGACACGTGCGTGATGCCGTTGGCGTCGATATCAAACGTGACTTCGATTTGCGGCACGCCACGGGGTGCTGGAGGAATTCCGACAAGATCGAAACGACCCAGTGTCCGGTTGTCCGCGGCCATTTCGCGTTCGCCTTGAAGCACATGAATCGAAACCGCGGTTTGACTATCCGCCGCGGTTGAAAATACCTGACTCTTTTTTGTCGGAATCGTCGTATTTCTTTCGATGAGTTTTGTGCAAACACCGCCGAGCGTTTCAATGCCAAGTGAAAGTGGCGTAACATCCAAAAGCAGCACGTCTTTCACGTCACCGATCAGAACACCCCCTTGAATCGCAGCACCTATCGCCACCACTTCATCGGGGTTCACACCTTTGTGCGGTTCTTTTTTGAAAAGCTGACGCACCACTTCCTGCACTTTTGGCATGCGCGTCTGTCCGCCCACCAGCACTACCTCGTCGATTTCTTCGGCGCGCAATTTTGCATCCTCAAGCGCCTTCCGGCAAGGTGCTAGTGTCCGCTGGACCAAATCATCGGTCAGTTGCTCGAGTTTTGAACGCGTCAGCGACATTGTTAAATGCTTCGGGCCGCTGGAATCCGCGGTAATAAACGGGAGGTTGATTTCCGTTTGAGCATTGGACGAAAGCTCGCATTTGGCTTTTTCCGCCGCTTCCTTTAAACGTTGAAGCGCCATGCGATCTTTGCGAAGATCGATGCCATCGGATTTCTTAAACTCATCTGCCAGCCAATCCATCACTTTTTGGTCGAAATCGTCGCCGCCCAGATGCGTGTCGCCATTGGTGGATTTTACTTCAAATACTCCGTCTCCGATTTCAAGAATTGAAATATCGAATGTGCCGCCCCCGAGGTCATAAACTGCGATTTTTTCGTTTTTCTTTTTGTCCAACCCGTACGCGAGTGCGGCCGCAGTAGGTTCGTTGATGATTCTTAAAACGTCGAGTCCCGCAATTTTTCCCGCATCTTTTGTGGCCTGACGCTGTGAGTCGTTAAAATACGCGGGCACCGTGACAACCGCTTTGGTCACTTTGTGGCCGAGATAATCTTCGGCCGTCTGCTTCATTTTTTGAAGAATCATCGCCGAAATCTCCGTCGGCGTTTGTTCTTTTCCGCCGGCCCGCACGCGCAAATCACCACCTGTGCCTTCAATCACTTTGTAAGGGACCAATTTTTCCTCCGACAAAACTTCACTGTGCCGGCGTCCTATAAAACGCTTAATCGAAAAAATCGTGCCTTCCGGGTTGGTGATGGCTTGCCGTTTGGCCGCCTGTCCCACCACCCGCTCGCCGTTTTTCGTAAATCCAACCACGGAGGGCGTCGTGCGAGCGCCCTCGGCATTTGCGATCACCACCGGTTCTCCCGATTCCATCACCGCAACGCAAGAGTTGGTCGTGCCTAAATCAATGCCGATTACTTTTTCGCTAGCCATCACTAAGTCCTCCTCGAATTAAGACTGTAGACCGCAGACTGCGGTCAATTATTTTTTTCTTTAAGAATCTGGGTCTGCAGTCCGCTGTCTCTCGTCTGCAGTCCCGCTTTTTTGCGCGATTCGCACACGGCTGGGACGAATTAAACGTCCGTTCAATACGTACCCGCGTTGTATTTCATCCAAAACGGTTCCTTCCTTGGCATTCGTGGACTCCACCGCCGCCACCGCTTCATGAAGCTGAGGGTTGAATGTTTCACCGACTGCCTGAACCACCTTGACCCCATGCAACTCCAAAACCTGATGAAGCTCTTCCTGAGCGAGCTTCAGCCCCTGCATTACCTTGCTCGGATCGTGACCCTCCGCCAGCGAAGCCATCGCGCGATCTAAATTGTCCACGATAGGCAAAATCTCAATTAAAAGCTTTTCATTCGAAAATTTGATTGCGTCCTCTTTTTCGCGTTGCAGCCGTTTTTTGGTATTTTCAAAATCGGCTTTCAAGCGCAACAACTGATCCGAAGGCTCCTTGGCCTGGTCTTGGGCTGCCGATGATTCCTTATGTTCCGGCTCGTGCTTGTTCATTTCCAAAACCTTAAATTAAAAACGATTCACCCGCTCCGAAACGCTGTCTGCGACATAATCCACGACGGACACCATTTTTGAATATTTCATACGTGTCGGACCCATCACCGTGACCCCGCCGATCGGCGCGTTGCTTAAATAACAGTCTTTGGTAACAAGACTTACGTCCTCAAGCTCTCCCAAATCATTCTCGCGGCCAATGCGCACATGCACCCCAGTCTCCTCCGCGCCACTTGTCAGTGCATGCATAAAACTCGACTTCTCGTCGAACGCGTGAAGCAATATTCTCATTTTTGATAAATCCTGAAACTCCGGCTGTTCAAATATCCTTGAGGCTCCATCAATGAAAAGTTCAGGCTCTTCCTCAAAAAAATCTGCCAGTTTTTGGGTTTCCACAATCTCCTCGAGCAAATAGTTCAAGAAAGACACGCGCTTTAAATTCCTGATATATACGATCACCGCGTTGCCGGTGATTTCCGAGATTAGCTTGCAAATCCTCACGGCCAAGCCTTCAATACTGCGCCCTCGGGACAACTCGTCCTGAATTAGGCCTTTTTCATCTTGAGTCAGTTGCTCAGGCTCCATGAGAGAATCCACCCAATAGCGATAACCCTGATCCGTGGGAACGCGGCCAGCGGAGGTGTGAGGCTGCTTCAAATAACCTAGATCTTCCAAGTCCGCCATCACATTTCGAATCGAAGCCGGAGAAAGTCCCAAATCAAAGCGTTTTGAAATCACCCGCGAACCCACAGGCTCGGCGCTTTCGATATAAGACCGGACAATAAGATCAAGAATCGCGTCGTTTCTTTCTCTTGGGTCTTGTTTCATCCTTTTCCCACCCTTGGCCAACCCATTGTGATAGACACCAACCCCTCTTTTAGCACTCACTACACTAGAGTGCTAGGGTTATTCTAGCATAAAATAAATAGCTGTCAAGCGCCGTCCGCCAATCTTTTCTCAAACCGGTGCGCATCCTTCGACGAAAGCCGCACTTGGAAACGACACCCATCGGCTAAGTCCTGCCTTTTTAGCACCTGCCCCTGCTGATATAAAAATGGTAAAAGATCGAAGCGTTTTTTTGGAACAAAATAACTTTTCTCCTGCCTATTTTTGGAAAGATCCTCCGAAATGGCTAGTAAAAGGGCGTCCAACCCCTCTCCGGTACGCGCTGATACCAGAAAGACCGGATGGTCGTTTCCGATAAGTTTCACAACCACCTGGCGCCTATCGGACCCGAGCAAATCAGATTTGTTGAGTACGAAATAGCGTTGGCTCTTGTCCGCTCCGAGGTCTAAAAGCACGCTGTGCACGGCTTGTTGAACCTGCTCAAGGTTAGGATGATTTGAGTCCATCACATGCAAAAGAATGTCGGCATGAATCGCCTCCTCCAGCGTGGCTTTAAATGACTCGATCAAATGGTGCGGAAGCCTCTGCACGAATCCGACCGTGTCCACCAAAAGCGCTTGGTGGTTGTTTGGCAAAGACAAAAGTCTTGTCGTCGTGTCCAACGTTGAAAAAAGTTGGTCCTTCACGAACACCCCGGCTGCCGTTAGACGATTGAATAAAGTAGATTTTCCCGCATTCGTGTAGCCGACCAGCGCTATAAGTGGCAATTCTTTTTCTTTTTTTCTTCCAACCGCCTGCACACGGCGCGTTTGAAGATCACGAAGTTCGCGGGATAATCGAACGATGCGTTCACGCAGACGTCGCCGATCCATTTCAAGTTTTTGTTCTCCTGGGCCGCGAGTGCCCACTCCACCGCCAAGACGTGAAAGGTAGACCCCTTGGCCGGAAAGGCGCGGCAGAAGATACTTCAGTTGCGCCAACTCCACCTGGAGCTTTCCTTCGCTGGAACGCGCCCTGAGAGCAAAAATATCCAGGATCAACTGCGTGCGGTCGATGGTTTTGACTTGTACGATTTCCTCGAGATTCCGCTGCTGGGTGGCAGAGAAATTACTGTCAAATACAATCACATCCGCTTCTTGTTTTTTGGCCAACTCTCGCAATTCCTCGGCCTTGCCCCGGCCCATGAGTATCGCAGCGTTGGGACGGCCCTGCTTGAACAATAAATTTTGCAGCACAGAAAGTCCGGCCGCGTGCGATAGTTCTTTAAGTTCGCCCTGCGGAGCCGTCCCCTTTAGGGACGGTTCCGCACCGACTCTGAAACTAAGCGTTACCAAAATTGCTCTCTCTTTCACTGGTCTTTCTGGCGCCAGAGACGAATGATTTTAGCCGCGGTTTGTTTTGCGCTCTCATCGGGCAACACCAAAATCTTTTCTACGCCACGTTCGTGACGGAACCAGGAAAGCTGTCTTTTCGCGTAGTGACGCGTGTTCTTTTTCAAAAGCTGTGCGGCTTGTTCGAGACTGTGATGTCCTTCAAGAACACCTTTCATTTCCCGAAATCCAAGCGCCATGGACGCGGTGAGGCCGAGTTTTTTTTGAGCGAGTTTCTTAACTTCACGAAGAATTCCTTTTTGCACCATCACGTCCACGCGGCGTTCGATGCGAGCATAAAGATCTTCACGATCCCGATCCAAAAGAAAAATGCGGCAACGGAAAGCGTCGCGAATCCCCCGGCGGTGGAGTTTTTGTTCGGAAAACGTCTTGCCTGTCATGTGAGACACTTCCAGCGCTCTCACCAAACGGCGGAAATCATTCGGATGGATTTTAACAGCCGAAACAGCGTCTATTTTTTTTAATTTTTCGTGCAGGTAGTTTCCGCCGTATTTTTCCTGCTCGTCGAGAAGCTTTGAGCGAAATTTTTCGTCTTTCGAAGCCTCAGCATCAAAAAGTCCATCCAAAAGAGCTCTTAAATACAGTCCCGTTCCGCCGACCAAAAAGGGCAGAGCCCCTTTTTTTTGGATTTTTTCGATGGCTTTTTTGGCGTCCTTGCGGAAAAAAGCCGCACTGTATTCTCTGCACGGATCGAGAAATGAAACCAAATGCGCTTTGAGTCGCGTTCGCTCCGCTGGAGTCGGCGTCTGCGTCAGAATCGGCATTCTGCGATAAACCTGCATCGAATCGCAGGAAATCATTTCCACCGACAAGTGTCTAGCTATTTCACAAGCGACGCCTGTCTTTCCTGAAGCCGTTGGACCGACCAAGACCAGCAGAGATGTCACGGAAATATTTTTGTAGGATAACCGTCTTTTTTAAGACGTTGCTCAAGCGTGAACGCCTCTTGGCGGGTGGTCAATTTTCCAACGCACACACGGAACATACGTCTGGCCGCATCTTTCTTGATATAGCTCTCATAACGGCTGCGCAAGAGACGATTCAAAAGGCGCTGGGCGTTTTGCTGTTTTGAAAATGACCCTACCTGCACCCAAAAAAATGATCTTTCTTCGACTGCAATTTGTCGAAGAGGTTGAAAGTTGTGAACTGCGTCCAACAAAACAGATGCGCGCGTTTTCATTTCAACCGTGGGGCTTTGTTGTTTTAGTTGCAGAAGTTTTTCACGGCCTTCGGTCAAACGGTCCAGTTTCAAAAGAGCCCGCGACTGAAGATAAAGCACTTCGTCGGACTGTTGGGTGCGGGTATGGCCCGAAAGATATTGTGCAGCCAATCGATCCACGTCGGAAAAATTTTCCTTCAAGAAACTTTCTTCGATTTGCTCATAGAGATCGTACTCGTACTTGGATTCCAAGGGGGTCCTTTTTAGGGATGGCTCCCGCACGGCTGCCACACGCTCGCGCTTGGTTTGCGCGGGTCCAATGGTCAGCGCGAAAGCGGCTTCAGAAACCGACAAGAACACGCAAATACTGCACAAAATTTTATTAGGAATAGATCATTTCTCCCAGCAATGTCTCATCCGCCACGGCCTGGATTTGCAGCAAGCGGATTTGGCCGCAAACGTCATTCTTGGAGGAAGCCACCACTCTTTTAAAAGTGCGCGTGCGACCTACATAACGATCTGCATCTCTTTTGGTTTTGGATTCAAAAAGCACCTCTTGTGTGCTTCCTATCAATGCCTGATTTTTTTTCAAACTGATCGCGCGCTGCGCGGCCAATAGTTCCCGCAAACGACGGTCTTTTTCCTGCTCGGAAACTTTGTCCATCAACTTCAGCGCAGGCGTGCCGGGTCGCGGTGAATAACTGAAAATATAAGCGCTGTCAAATTGCACGCGTTCCAAAAGAGAAAGCGTGGCCAAAAAATCTTTTTCCGTTTCGCCCGGAAAACCCACGATGAGATCCGTGCTCAAACTGCCTTGCGGCAGAAAGCGCCGATATTCGTCCACTTGCTCCAAATACCATTCGATCGTGTGCTCTCGCTTCATGCGACGCAAAATAGGGTTAGAACCTGACTGCACCGGCAAATGCAATTGTTCACAGACCATCGGAAGCTCTTTGATTGCCGTAAAAAGTCGCGTATGCGTGTCCTTTGGATGGCTGGTGATAAAACGCAGCCTGGGGATTTGTCCGGCCGTTTTTTGAATTTTCTCAAGAAGCGTGGCAAAATCGATGACTTCCTCGAGTCCCTTGCCGTAAGAATTTACGTTTTGCCCCAGAAGCATCACATCTTTGAAACCGCGCGCGGCTAAATCTTTCATCTCCCGCAAAACGCTTTCCGAGCTTCTTGAACGTTCAACACCGCGCGTGTAGGGGACAATGCAATAAGTGCAGCGATGATCGCACCCTTTCATGATCGTGACCAACGCTTTGATTTTTTCAGCGCGGTAAGTGACCCCGTCGAGGCCGTACTCTTGGTCCAGACGATCCAAAGCCAATTTCGGGGCGCGTTTTTTGAGCACTTCCTCGACAAGGTCGGGCACTTGGTTCAAATTGCCGGTGCCGCACACCAGATCGATTTCAGGATTCATTCGAAAAAAATTGCCGCCGTGTTCCTGTGCCATGCAGCCGAGAATTCCGATCACAAGTTCCGGTTTTTTCTCTTTTAATTTCCGGAAAGAACCCATACGCCCAAATATTTTCTGTTCGGCATGGTCGCGCACACTGCAAGTGTTGTACAAAATAAGATCCGCCTCCTCGACCAAGGACACCGCTTCATACCCGCGATCAAAAAGAAGCCCCGTCACCGCCTCCGAGTCTCGCTCATTCATTTGACAGCCGAAAGTTTGAAAAAAAAGTTTCTTTTTCATTGTCGCAATTTCTTCCATGTTTCAAACTTTTGGTTGATCCTCAAGCAAGCGCCGAGCGCAAAGCGCGAGAAGCCAGCGGAGGGACAGCCGAAAGTCTGTAAAAAGACTTTTTTTGATTTAACTTGTTGGTTAGTCATGCGTTATAAGAATTTCGGCATCCCGAGTTTTCATAACCTACGGTCCAAAACGTCACGCTCGTTCATCGGCTCTACGCCATCGATTTGCAATCCATGGACCTTGGATAGGACAAATTAGCTTCTCTATTTTTGTTTGGGTTTTAGGGCGCTCCAAATAACAAAATGCAGTAATATTTTTCTGCAGGCTTATTTTTTTATTTTCGATGTAGTGGCTTTCCATATTCCTAAAAGGGTCGTCTGGGTTATAGCGACCTGTTTTATAAAAATCAGCAAAATCCTCTAATTTATCCCAACGCCAATCAAAACCATCACTGCAGAATACCATAACAAAAGAGGTTTTATCCGCGGCTTCATATCATCTATTGCGTCTGGTTGAACAGTTTTAACATCGCAGTAAATAGTGTGCTCATTTTCCATTGATGCACAAAAATCTATTGTTTTAAGTGTGTTAAGCAATTTGTCTGATTTAGGCAAAGGTTCGTAAATTAACTTGCTACATTTATTTTTTAAATCCTCAAGAATCAATTTTGCTAGGCAAAGTTCGTTTGTTATTTCAATAATCTGGTTAATAAAACTTTTATTGCAGGATCCCAATTGTTTCTTTATGTCCCGGATATCATGAAATCTACTCAGCAGGCTATCAGCATTCAAAAATCGTTCCTTTTCATTTTCTAGAGGAGCGCATAATTCATTCTCCACTTTTGATAGATAATCGGCGACATGTTTTATTGAACCATCTTCCATAATTTTAACTTCATGCCAAAGCAGTCAACAAAACCTGCGTGGTGGCGAATTTTTCCTCTTTGGTTTTCGGCTTGATGATGATCTCCACATCCCGTCCTAATGCGTTGAGCAATTCAAACAAATGATCCAGTGAGAACATACTTAGCTTGCCGTTCATCAGACAGGACACTTTGGATTGAGGAATACCCAATAACTTCGACGTCTTTTGTTGGGTGAGTCCGCGTTCTTTGATAATCTCGGAGATCCGGAGCATGATTTGGGCTCGCGCCATCACCCGCTCGGGATGTTCTACTCCCAAATCCGCAAAAACATTGCCGCTTCCTCTGTGGATTTTATTTGTGGTGCTCATGGCTTATGGTCTCCCCTCATAATTTGCTTTGTAATCCTCTTCCGCTACTCTCAAACGTTGTTTAATCAAGTCCATATCTTGTTGCGGCGTCTTAATACCGTGTTTTGACTTTTTCTGAAAGCAATGTAAAATATATACCACTTTCTGAAATTTCACGGTATAAACCGCCCGATAGGTGTCCCCATCAAAATTCTCGACAATCTCCAGTACCCCCGCCCCACCGAATCCTTTCAGCGGCTTTGCGGCCAGTGGTTTTTGTCCTCTTTGGGCTTCAAAGAGCGCGTACCCAATACCCTGTTTTACGTCTTCGGGAAATTCTTTTAAATCCTCCCTGGAAGACCCTATAAAATCCAACGGTTTAAGCGCTTTTGGCTCACTCATAATATACCATATTTGGTATAATTAATCAAGTCAAACTGTCTTATTCATATTCATGCAATTTCTTCAAAATGGCCAGAGCCATCCCGAGCCACTGTAACATTCGGTCAGCCAAAAGTCCGGAGAAAAAATTTTTCATATAATACGGTTCCTCGCTCCAGACTTTTGGTTGATCCTGAGCAAGCGCCGAGCGCGGAGCGCGAGAAACGCGCCGCAGGGACAACCGAAGGTTTGAACGAATACTTTTTTCATATCTTAATAGCCTTGATTACAAATAAAAGCGCAAAACGGTCCGGAATTAATTTTGCTAACCCATAACGAGCTTTCCATGGAAGAACGCTTAAGCAAAAATTGATGCTTTGGATGCATTTTCGTGTCCACGAAGGATTATTTTTAATATCGCTTACAATGGAATCGCGCATCGAATAGGCAGGAATATAATCAACCCACTCCACTTTAAAACCGCCTTTTTCTAAGTCATTCAATAACGGTTTCAAATAATACCTTCTCACATGATGAACGCCGTCGGCCCGCATATTCGGCTGACCTACATAAAGGACACCTCCTGATTTAAGAACATTATGAACTTCCGCAAGCGTTTTATTAGGCCTTCTTAAATGTTCTAAAACTTCAAACAAGAAAGCCGCATCATAAGTACATTCGGCTATTGGAAAACGCTTTTCTATGTCCCCATGAATAGTACCGTATTTTTTTTGGCTGGCAGAGAATAGACCCGATTCACTGATATCAATAATATCGGCATTTTGAATCCCTAAATAATTCAAAAATTGGCCGTTCCCTCCAGCCACATCTATAATTTTCCACCCAGGTTCAATGGAAAACCTATGCAAAACTTTACCATAAAGACGGTCATAATAGGCGCGCTGCGCGCGTGATTCATCGGTGCCGATCCAATAATCTTTATATAATTCCTTCGGCTCGCTCATAATCTTGACAGCCTTGCGCCAACTCTTGAAACACCCGAATGGCGTCTCCAGATATGCCGATCCTCTCTTCTCCAGAAAGTCCAGTGTTTTGGTAACAACGGCCAGCCGAAAGTTTGCGGAAATAGCTTTTTCATAAAGATATCTTCCTTGCTGCAAACTTTCGGTTGATCCTCAAGCAAGCGCCGATCCCGAGCGCGGAGCGCGAGAAGCGAGCGGAGGGACAGGCCGAATGTTTTTAAATATAACTTTTTCATTTACTAATAACCATTTCTTTTATTTTTGCCATAAGGTTTTCAAGTAAAATCTCTTCGCCATTAAGTTGTACTTTGCCATTTTCTACAAGCAACACCTTGACCGCACAACCATCATTGACGGCATCGTAATAAAGCTTCCCTTGACTCTTATCCGAGTTGACCAGCAACATGACATGAGGTTTATCGTCGACGACTATACCGAAGGAACACATTCCATACCAGCTTGCAAGGCGAATCTTCTGATCTTGAATATTTCCTTTCAGCACTTGCATTACGCGTACATCGATCCATTCAGGACTATCTGATCTTTGCTCTGATACTTTTTGGCCAACAATTACTGCATCCGCATGCTCTACCGTTTTTTCGAAGTTCCACGGATGTGTGCATGACTCACATGCCCACAATGAAGAAGACAGCGTGAGAAAAACGCTCATAAGTATGGACAGTTTCATGAAACTCCTAAAACTCCTAAAACCCCTATCATTCGGAACCCTTCGACTTCTCTCAGGACCGGCAACGGCCAGTGATAGCCACTGACTTTTCGATCAAATCGTAAAACCTTTCTTTGTCTTCTAGCACCTCTTCGGGGACAAGCCAATAGCACATCGTGATCGACTTGCCATCGCTCTTTACGTAAACAAACGGGTGGCTCTCCATCCGCTGGAAATCGGGTCGATTGCCGTTATCCACTTTGAAGTAAAGCTCCCCCGCTACGATGATTCCAAAAATAATCCCATTTTTGTAAAGTGCCCATCCGCCAAACATCGCCCTGCTTGTGATATCGGGAATATCTGCCAAGAGATCATAAACAATGTAGTCATGGAATGATTTATTTTTCATCTATAGTTTTTTCAGGATTTGATTTCCATGTTTGCTAATGCGAATGAGGCGCCAGTCCGTCATGCGCATGATTGAGAATGTGGTGGTGTTCAAATCCCAACCTGTTTTCTTGATCCACATGAATCACGGCATCTTCCAAATGGGGCAAATGATGCATAAGCTGATGACGAACTTCTTGGGCGATGGCATGACTCTCGGATAAAGAAGCGTCCGATCTTACGGCGATGCTCATCTCCACTCGCAGCTTATGGCCAACCCACCTTGCTTTTACATCGTCAATACCTTTCACGCCAATTACGTGATCCGCTGCGTGAGTCACCTCATGAAGAACTTCAGGGTCAACACCGTCCAACAAACGTGTAAAAATATCTTTTCCGGATTGCCAGACGATAAAAAGAATGGATACCGCGATAATCAAGCCCATAATCGGGTCGGCCAGCGGAAACCCAAACCACACTCCCATAGCTCCGACAAGCACCGCAAGACTCCCCCATCCATCCGTTCTTGCGTGATACCCGTCTGCGACAAGCGCGGCGCTCCCGATTTCTTTTCCGACCTTTATCCTGAAAATCGCTACCCCTTCATTCCCAAGAAAACCCACGACGGAAGCCACCGCAACCGCCCACAGGTGGTGAATGGTTTGAGGATGAAAAAAACGTTGCATGGCTTCATAACCCGCCACAATTGCGCTGAAAAGAATAATAAGAACAACGATCACACCCGCCACATCTTCAACTCGACCGTACCCGTACGTAAATCTCTTATTGGGCTTCAGTCTCGCAAACATGAAAGCAATGCCAAGCGGAATGGCCGTTGCCGCATCCCCAAAATTATGGATGGCGTCAGCAAGAAGCGCGACACTGTTTGTAAACAAGACGATGGCAAGCTGTAAGAGCGCCGTCGCGAGTAAAATGATAAACGACCCTTTGACAGCCCGCAGACCCCTCTCGTGGCTGACAATAGAGGGGTCTATTGCCCCGTGGGAATGAGGAGGGTTATGATCATGTCCGTGAGAGTGCTTGTGATTATTCATAATTTTTGTGCCTACAACCCACTGTAGCCCCCGCTCAGGCCAGGTCAAATAATAGGACTTCGGAATCTTTTTTGGCGGAAAATTGCAGCGTTGTTTCGTCGGAAATAGCCGCGCCATCCGATTGGTTGAGAGTTTTTTTATTCAAGGCGATAGCGCCATGAGCCACTTGCACCCAGGCGTGGCGTCCCTTCTTTAAAGAAATTTTTGTCTCCTGCCCCGCGCTTAAAATAGCGGCAAGCAACCTCACGTTCTGGTGTACCGTCACGGAGCCCCCCGCCGCATCGGGTGAAGCCAATAAAACAAATTTTTCTTCTTGGGTGCGCGGTGAAATTGTTTTTTGCTCATAGCCCGGAGCCAGATTCGCCTTGTCAGGAAAAATCCATATCTGCAAAAGATGCACCGGATTCTTCTTCGAAGCATTATATTCGCTGTGCGTCACGCCGCTGCCCGCCGACATCCGCTGCACATCGCCCGGACGGATCAGCGCGCCATTTCCAATGCTGTCCTTATGCTGCAATTCCCCTTCCATCACGTACGTGATGATCTCCATGTCACGGTGCGAGTGCGTCGGAAATCCCATGCCGGGCGCCACCCGGTCCTCGTTGATGACGCGAAGCTTGCGAAAACCCATGTGTTGAGCATCTTGATATTCCGCGAAAGAAAAAGTGTGATAGGTGTCCAACCAGCCGTGGTTAAAATGGCCTCTGTCTTCAGCCTTCCGAATCTGCATCATTTTTCGATCTCTTTTGGAAATTGTATTTTTCCATATTTTCCTTGCCCTTAGGCACAGGCGGATTGCATTTCTTGCAAGGCCCATAGCCCGCCTCAAAAGCCTCTTCAGGCGTTTTAAAAATCAAAAGGTCCTCTGGGCTGATCTTTTGAGCAATCTTGCAGGTGGATAAGTGGTAACGATCGGAATAACTGCTAGCGACAAGCTTGGGTTGAGCGGCAATGCTCAGCGTAGAAAAAAACATACCCACAGCCAACGCAATCCATAGCAGTCTATGATGGGTCTTGCCGCTAACTGCTAAAGTATTTGGGTTCATTCCCTTTTTTCCATTTGATATTGCAGCCAATACTTGCGCGCTGTGTCTTTGAAACAGGTTTGTCCGACAACACCGCATCGATCGCTTCCCGCAGATCCTTGCCCGTCACTGGTTTGTCGTTGCCGGGCCGGCTGTCATCCAACTGCCCGCGATAAACCAGTTCGCGTTTTGCGTTATAAAGAAAAAAATCAGGCGTGCAGGCGGCTGTATATTTTTTCGCCACCTCCTGTGAAGGGTCATACAAAAAAGGAAAACTCCAGCCTTGTTCCGTGGCCAATATTTTCAAGTTTTCCGGCGCATCGTCAGGATAATTTTCTGCGTCGTTAGAACTGATGGCAACCAGCGCGATGTCTTTTGGGCGATAATCTTTTTCAAGGCGTAAAAATTCATGTTGGACATGCTGCACGTAGGGACAGTGACGACAAATAAACATTAGCAGCAACGCTTTTTTAGGCAAGAAAGAAGACAGCGAAACCGGTCGGCCTGTCACGACATCATTCAACGTAAAATCCAAAGCCAGAGTGCCGAGCGGAGCCATCGTAGAAGGTGTCAAAACCATCGCATCATCCTTTCGGTAAATTCAACATCCCTATGTTATCACCGGAGTCAATGAATTCCTGTTGATCCACCACCAAATGAGTTTCTTTGACTTTTTTGGAATGCAAATCCAACTCGAAAGAAACGTTCACAAACGAACCTCGTTTTACTTGAAACGGCGTGTCCATATCCTTTTTACGGAATATTTCCGTCTTTTGTCCGTGGTCTTCAAATGTAATTTTGAAATTTTTAAACCACTCGGCCGGCACGCGCCCGTTATTAAAAAAAGAGATCGCAGCTTCCGTATTCATTAAGTCCACTCGATGGTCAGGCTCCACAATGCTGAGCCATTCTCCACTATTTTTTTTGAGTTCTAGTTTGTGGATGGTGATGAAGTAAGGCTGCGCTGAAAAAACCTCAGACGCGCCAACAGCAGCCATTAAAAAACAAGAGACGACCATTACCTTAAAATTGATTTTCAACCTCCCGTGCAATTGGCGTTATTTTTTAAGAGGCTTCCCTGTCAACTGCGTAAAAACGTCCTCGTAGGCTTTCGAGGTGCGCTCGACGATGTTCTCCGGCAATACAGGTCCCGGAGGCGTTTGATTCCATTCGGATTCGAGAAGAAAATTACGCACAATTTGTTTGTCGAGACTCGGCTGGTCTTGCCCCACGCAATAGGTTTTTTTCGGCCAAAACCTCGAACTGTCCGGGGTCAGAACTTCGTCGATCAAAATAACCTTGTTTTTGAAAATCCCGAATTCAAACTTCGTATCAGCAATCAAAATACCGCGCGTTTTGGCATAATGCACGCCGCGCTTGTAGAGCGTAAGCGTCAGCGTTCGAACCTTGTCAGCGGTTTTTTTTCCAACCAACTTCACCACCGACTCAAAATCGATATTCATGTCGTGGCCGGTAGTGGCTTTCGTGGCTGGAGTAAAAATTGGCTCGGGGAGTTGTTGGCACTGCCCGAGCCCAGCTAGAATGTGGTGGCCGCAAACTTGGCCTGTTTTTTGATAGTCCTTCCAACCAGAACCGGCTAGAAAACCACGCGCCACGCATTCCACAGGCAAAGGCTCCGCGCGATGCGCCAGAATGCTACGATGACGCAAAACTTTTCCATGCTCTTTTACAAAAGATTTCTCAAACCCCATCTGCTCGATATTCGAAGCGATGATTTGGTTTGGCACCAACGGTTCAAATTTTTTGAACCAAAAAAGCGAAATCTGGTTCAACACCTTGCCTTTATCCGGAATCGGCGACGGCAGCACCACGTCAAACGCGCTCAAACGGTCGGTAGTGACAATCAGCAGCTTGTCTTTATCGACTTTGTAAATGTCACGAACCTTGCCTCGGTTTAATAACTGGAGCGGAAGAGACGTTTCCCAAACAGTTTCCAAAGACATGTTTTTTAACATTTATTTTCTCCACCTCTTCTCTACCAGCATTTTTTTAATCGGTTACCTGCGTTTTTTTAAAAATTTTCAAAAAAAGCAGCCGTTGCCATTTTTCCGCCAGAGGCTTTTCTCAGACGATCCATGATGGCAAGCCCCAGGCCTTCTTCAGGAACCGGTTCGACTAGGATAATATCCAGATTCATTTTATCAAGTTTACGGATGGCGCAAAAGAGATTCGCAGCCGCCTCGGCCATGTCGCCGCTGGCACTCAAAACCAGCACACTTTCAAGCCAGGGGACCTGCGGCATTTTGCTGAACGCCAGAAATCCGGCACGACAAGCGTTTTGCTTTTTTGTCCGGCAAAGATGTATATATTTTTCTATTTCCGTCGGGCAGTCTGAAAGTGGCTTTTCCATCAAAATCAGGGGCGTCCAGGGCGCGTAATGCGAGTCGAACTGTCCGGGGGATTCTATAACATTCAATGCGTTTTTTATTTTCTTCAACGAAATTATCGAACTTATTTGCTCAAATGTAACGCCGCCCGGTCTTAAAATCACGCAAGTTCCGTTTTCAATTTTCACCACCGTGGACTCTACGCCTACAATCGTGTGACCGCCGTCCAGCACCAGGTCCACTTTTTCCCCGAGATCCTCCAAAACATGCGAAGCGGAAGTCGGACTGGTGTAACCAAAAAGATTTGCGCTTGGGGCAGCGATTGGCTTGCCCAGCGCGCGGATCAACGCAAGCGCGGCATCATTTTTTGGCATGCGCACGGCCACTGTCGGCAATCCCGATGTGACGATGTCGGGCACGATTTCTGATTTTGGTAGCACGATCGTCAGAGGCCCAGGCCAAAAAGCTTTGATCAAGGATTTTGCCAACGAAGGCACATCCAACCAAAGTTTAAACGCCTGTTCCGGGGAGGCCACATGCACGATCAGCGGATCAAAACTGGGACGTTTTTTGGCTTCGAAAATCTTGCACACGGCCTTTTCATTCTGCGCGTCGGCTCCTAGACCATAAACGGTTTCGGTGGGGAAAGCCACGAGGCCGCCCTGCCTCAACACCCGGGCGGCTGCTTCGATATTTTTCGGATCATCCGCTTGTAGAATTTTTTGAGAACTCACCGGCTGGGAATGAAGCTGTCTTGATTCATCAATTCATGAAGGATGCGGTCAAATGGAAAATTCCGGCCTGGACACTCCGTGTGCTTGCCTTTAATGTCTTCGTGCCGGCGAATCGAACCGACTGGAATATGGTAGTCTTGCTTTAAAACCTGAATCAAATGAATCAGCGTGCTAAATTGCGCTTCGGACGTGTGCTGCCGGTTGAAATCGCCGACCACGCAAATCTGTATGTCGTAAGGACGGTTTGCCTTCACCTGCCGTTTCCAACGCCAACCCACTTCCAAAGCGCCATCCGGCGTACTTGTGCCATTTCCGATCACGAAGTGGTAAAAAAGACCTCCCATGTGACGCCGTTGGTGATCGCGGTTGAAAGTCTGCGCGCAACCTTGAAGCGTCCCGCTGTGATGAAGTGTGATCGTACGCCAATCCGACGCGTCGTTCTTCGGCCCCACCAGTCTGCGCAACTCCTGCATGCTGATCGGTCCAAAAATGGCGGGCTGATAAGCCGCAGGCGCCTGCTGGGGGATAAAAATTTTCTGTCCCACTTCAAGCTGGCTGGGATTTAAAACATGGTTGATGGCCATGAGCTCATGCCAATCCATGTGGTAGTTTTTAGCGATGCGAAAAAGCGTTTGGCCATGTAACACCGTGTGATAAAAACCAGACACCCCGGAAATGGGTGCCGAAGGCGCCATCGAAGGCCTGGATATACGATGCGGCGCACGGGCACAACCAGGCGCGAGCAAAAAAAGAGCCAGAGCGATAAAAAAAAACTTTTTAAGATTGAAGGAAGTGCTTGGCACCTAGGAGCTACTCAAAACGCCGGCTTTTTCTGCGGGAGAAACCGACTTCTCAAGTTCGGGTTTTTTGGCAAGAATCAACATCTGCTGCAAATCGTCGATCTTTTTCTCGATAACGACCAACCTTTCTTCGACTTTCTTGAACTTAAAATACATATATTCATCAAACGGAATGGGCGCCGTAATGCCGGCTCGCGTTTCAATCGGCATGTCTTCGGGAATGTTGAAGTTAAATCCTTCTTTTGTCGTCACGGTTTTAAATTTATAATTTTTAGTTTCTTCAATCAGTTGGTTATTTTGTTCTTCGGTCATGGCCTCACAAGCAGTCGAGACTAAAGCGCTCGTGATTATAAAAATAAAAAAAATATTATTTAGACGAGCTTCAACAGTCCGCTGAAAAAGCCTCAGATGCGAGGCGCAGGCAAGAGAGCGCGGGGGAATAGCGTCGCACAAGCGAACGAGCCCGCAACGAAGCAGGTGAGGCTTTTTCAGCGGACTGTTAACCATGATCATTGGCACGATGGAAGTCGTCCTCCAGCCGAACAATATCATCTTCTCCGAGATACTGCCCGAATTGCACTTCAATAAAAATAAGCGCTTGGTTTCCGGTGTTCTGCATGCGATGCACTTCTTCAATCGCGATTTCCACCACGGAGCCGCGTTTAACCGGAATTTCTTTTTTGCCCACCGTGGCCACTCCGGCGCCCGAAACTACAATCCATTTTTCGGCGCGTTTGAAGTGTTTCTGCAGGCTAAAACGAAGCTTTGGGCTCACTTCGATGCGCTTGACTTGATAATCGGGGCCCTGATGCAAAATCGCATAATTTCCCCAAGGGCGAGTGTCGCGCATTACTCAGGATTCCTTCTCCGCCAACTGGACATCGGCATCGACCATGAGTCGCACAAGCTCCCGAAAAGTCGTTTTTGGTTTCCATCCGAGTTTTTTCTTCGCCTTGGCGTAATTGCCGCACAAGTGATTGACCTCGATCGGCCGTAAGTACTGCTTATCCGATCTTACGTATTTTTTATAATCCAACCCGACATACCCAAAAGCCTCCCGCAAAAATTCGCGGACTGTGTGTGTTTGGCCCGTCGCGACGACAAAATCTTCCGGCTTTGGTTGCTGCAGCATCAGCCACATGGCTTCCACATAATCCTTTGCATATCCCCAGTCGCGACGCGCTTCGAGGTTCCCCAGATAAAGTTTCTCCTGCATTCCTTTTTTAATGCGCGCCACGGCGCGGGTGATTTTGCGCGTGACAAAATTCTCCCCCCGGCGCGGGGATTCATGGTTGAAAAGAATACCGTTCAAAGCAAACAAACGGTAACTTTCGCGGTAATTGACCGTGGTCCAATACGCAAACAGCTTAGCCACCGCATAAGGACTCACTGGCTCAAACGGCGTACATTCATCCTGTGTCGTTGTAGCCACTCGACCGTAAAGTTCGCTGGAGGAGGCTTGGTAAAATTTGGCTTCAATGCCCGATTCGCGAATCGCCTCCAAAATGCGAAGCGCCCCGAGTCCCGTGACGTCCGAGGTATACTCCGGCACTTCGAAGCTGATTTTCACGTGACTCTGAGCGGCAAGATTGTAAATTTCCTGGGGACGGATGGTTTTAACTAGGTGATTGATTGAACTAGCATCGCTAAGATCGCCATACACCAGCTTCAGACGATTGTTTTTAGCGATAGGCGTGGCCGAGCAAATACCGTCAATACGCTGCGTGTTAATAGAACTGGATCTGCGGACAACCCCATACACTTCATAGCCCTTGTCGAGCAAGAGCTCGGCAAGGTAAGAGCCGTCCTGTCCGGTGATACCCGTAATCAAAGCTTTTTTCATTAAAAAATTCCGCCTGATGTTTTGGTTAGTTTATATCAGTGTTAGGGTAGCGTCAACCTTGCGTTCTCACCTTACACATCTAGTTGGCAGGACACTTTTTTCTTTTAAGCAAGATGTGTCCCCTCCACTGATTAGGGCATGTGCGTACGTGTTTTTCATGTCTTGCTTAAAAGAAAAAAGTGTCCTGCCAACGTATACTACCAACGTGAGTTTGAGTGGATTGACTTGACGAGAATAAGGGTGCAAGCAACTGAGTATTGTATTGTTATTACCGACTCTTACCGACATTGACCTTTGGACACAAAGAGGCTAGTTTGCAACGGCTGCAAAAAGGGGAAACGGGCATGCAAAGATTCTGCCCGAAAGCCACCAGCAAATCGTTGTATTCGATCCAGTAGCGTTTTGGAAGTGTCCTTCGCAAAACCATTTCCGTTTCTTCTGGAGTCTTGGTTTTTACAAGTCCCCAGCGATTTGAAATCCGGTGTACATGCGTGTCGACGCAGATACCTGGTTTGTTATACCCGACCGTAAGCACAAGATTGGCGGTTTTGCGCCCAACGCCGGGTAGACTTAAAAGTTCTTCCATCGTATCCGGAACTTTCCCCTGGAAACTTTTTTCAAGCAATTCGCAAATTTTAAGAAGATTT
>CAZVNB010000056.1:0-8831 GCA_964628355.1 uncultured Planctomycetia bacterium
CTGGGTCTGTGGAAAATTGCCTTTTGGCTATAAGCGCATAAAAGACGGTGCCCCGCTTCCCAACGGACATCAGCCAAAAAAGATCATCGTTGATGATGCGATAGGCCCGAAGCTCCGCATTATCTGGGAGATGGCCTCGGATAATAAACCTTTGAGCGAAATCGGGAACGTACTCACCTCACGAGGCGTCCCGTCACCTGAGGGCGGCATCTGGAGAAAACAAACCCTTTGCAGGCTTGTGAAAAACCCGTTCTACAAAGGCATCATTTATTATTCAGGCGAGACCCACAGAGGGAAACACCCCGCGCTTATCGATGATCCATTGTGGGAGCAGGCAAACCGGATCCTTACGGCGCACCTTCCCGGGCACCGGTTCAACAAACAACCAAAGGAGTATTTTGTGCTTTTAAAGTCGCTTGTTCGATGCGGAAAATGCGGAAGCTACATGGTAAATTCTTTCGGGCGTGGGAAAAGCGGGAAAGCGTTTTATTACTACGAATGCAGTTTGACCCGGCAAAAGCTTGGATGTAACGCTTTGAGATTGTCAGCTTCCGCGCTGGATCAGGCCGTCATTCAATTCTTTAAGAGAGCGTCCAACGATCAGGACATCATAGTAAACGCCATCGGAAACGCGGTCATGGATTCCCGTGACAAGCTGAGCAAGGTACAAAAAGAAATGAAGGTCATCGAAAAGAAGCTTACCAGCGTCAAAGAATCGGCAGGAAAACTCCTCAACCTTGCGATGGAAAGCACAATTCCAAAAGGAACCATTTACAGAGAAAAAATGGATGCCTTTGAAACCGAAATAGGCATCCTGCAAGACAAGTTAAACCGCCTTCAATCCAAGCGAAAAGCCTCCGAGATGTCGGCCAACGCGGGAGAGCACCTTTATTCCAATATTCGATCCGTTATAGAGCATCTCGACGAAGCCCCTGCGGAAGCCCAACACGCCCTCTTAAAAGCCCTGATCAAGACCGTCACGATCCACGATGACCATGTGGAAATGCGCCTTTACATCGAAAACTCGCTGAAGAACCCGCTGAAAACCCCCACAAAAGCAAAGTGCCCCACGGAGAAGAACCGTGAGGCACCGGACGCGCAGGTGTGTTTGCCTGAGCGTCCAAGCTGGCGGAGAGGCAGGGATTCGAACCCTGGGAACCTTTCGGTTCACACGCTTTCCAGGCGTGCCGTTTCAGCCGCTCACGCACCTCTCCCAATAAGCGCATGACTTACGGACGCCAAAAGCATCTTCAGGTCCTGTGCGCAATCAAATTTCTTTATCTCTTTTTCCTTTAAAGAATTCTTGTAAAAGCGCTGCGGATTCGAATTCCAAAAGGCCTTCTTCAATCTTGAACCGGTGATTCCATTGGCCGTCCGCCAAAAGATGAACCACGGAGCCACAAGCGCCGAATTTTGCTTCACGCGCGCCAAACACCAGCCGCCGGATGCGCGCCAAAATCATGGCGCCCACGCACATCGGACAGGGTTCGAGTGTAACATACAGCGATGTTTCGGGTAAACGTTCGGCGCCCAATGTTTCGCAAGCCTGCGTGATCGCCAGAATTTCCGCGTGGGCCGTAGGATCTTTTAAGAGACGCGCTTGGTTGTGCGCGCGACCAATAATTTTATTTTTGTGCACCAGCACCGCGCCAATCGGTACCTCATCTTTTTCAAAGGCCTTCCCGGCTTCCTGGATTGCCAGGCGCATGTAAAATTTATCCAGCTCTTTTTGATTGGCAAGCACGAGGCTAATTTATCATAAATTATGGTATAATCCCACCGCCCGTAAAAAAAGGAACGGCATGGATTCCCAAAAATCACTGGACAAGTTTCTTTCGCTGGTTCCCATCGACGGTTTCGAGAGCTTTTATTCTCAAAATATTTTTCAGGACCGCTATTTCGGCTTTCCGCTGGACCCCATCGTGAAGGCTGAAGAGCGTTTGTTGAACCGCTCGCAGCGTTCCATTGCCTACTTTTCGATGGAGTACGGTCTTTCTTCCAACATGTACCAGCCATTTCAAAGTGCTACTGCTCCGTCTGAAAAAAATTTCTCCGCCGAACACCACATCTTCTCCAATATGCGGGCGATGGACTACTACCTTTCGGTAAACACCAGTCATCGTTTGGACCTGCCGATTTACAGTGGCGGTCTGGGCGTTCTGGCTGGAGACACGCTGAAAAGCGCTGCCGACCGCGCGCTGCCTCTGGTCGCTATCGGTATTTTGTGGAATAAAGGCTATTTTAAGCAAAATTTCTGGTTCAAAAATGGCCAAATTCCCGAGGAAACCGATTGGGATCCCAGGAGTTTTCCGGGTCTTGTGCCGCTCAAAACCCGTGTGGAAATTCCCATTAAAACAGAAACGATCCATCTTCGCCTTTGGAAATATTTTGTTTATGGACTGGACAAAAAAACGGTCGTGCCGCTGGTTCTGCTGGACTCCAATCTTCCCGAAAACTCGGAATTTATCCAAAAATTGACGGGCCAACTTTATAAAAGCGACAACGCCGAATGGCGTCTGTTGCAACGGCTGGTGCTTGGCATCGGCGGCATGCATGCCTTGGAAAAAATCGGCTACGCCATCGATACCTATCATTTGAACGAAGGGCATGCCGCACTGGCCTTCATAGAAAAAGCGCAGCAATGTGATGACGCCGAAATTCAAGAGCTCAAAAAACATTTCAACTACACCTGTCACACGCCGGTAGCGGCCGGACATGACCGTTTTCAGAAAAAACTGGTTCAAGACACGATGCGGGAGGAGGACGCGGCTTTATTGAAAAAATTCGGACAAGATTCTAAAAATTCCGATCTCATCAACCTGACGGAACTGGCAATGAACAGTTGCGATCACGTCAACGCGGTGGCTGAAAAACACGGACAGGTGACACGCCTTCAGTTTCCTCATTACAAAGATAAAATCGTGTCCATCACCAATGGCATCCACTCACCTACTTGGATATCGGAACCGATCGCGGGCCTTTTTAAAAAATACCCCGAGCTGCAAAACTGGCCGCGAAATCCGTCTTGCCTGCAAAATATCCTGAATTTGAAGGAAGACCTCGCATTTCGCCGTGAATTGTGGGCAGCCCACCAAGTCAATAAAAAAAATCTGTGCTCGATTCTAAAAAGCTGGAAAATAAATCCTGATATTTTCACCATTTGCTGGGCGCGACGCATCGCGGCGTATAAACGTCCCAGCCTCATTTTACAGGACGTGCAAAAATTGCTTGAAATCTCGAAAAAAATTGGCCCGATCCAGGTGATTTTTGCCGGCAAGGCGCATCCCAAAGACGATCTAGGGTTCACGTACGTCAATGACATGATGTCCGCGATTGACTTACTTGAAAAGGAGGCCGGCCACTTGCGGGTGCTGATGCTTGAAAATTATGACACGTATTTTGGAAAGCTGCTTTCTTCGAGCACGGATGTGTGGCTAAACAACCCACTGCCTCCCTTCGAAGCTTCGGGAACCAGCGGCATGAAAGCGATTTTGAACGGCGTTCTGCAGCTTTCGACGCTGGACGGCTGGGTGGTGGAGGCCGCGGATAAAAACGTGGGCTGGATTTTCGGCTGGCAGCATCATGGAGATGACGTGGGCGACGAACACGCCCTGCGACTCAAGGAAGACTCCGCGCAGCTTTATGAAATGCTGGAAAAAATCGTGGCACTTTACTATGAAACCAATAAGAATAGCGCGTTAAACGCTTCTTCTGATTGGATCACCAAGATGATTTACTGCATTGCCGCCGCCGGTTTTTTCAACACCGACCGCATGGTGCGCGACTACGAAACCAAAATATGGCAAATCTGATGGCGCGTCGCCTGACAACCTCGCTTCTTTTCTTGTTTTATTTGTCCGTTTCTTCCGCTCACGCGGATATCGTAGGCCTGCACAACGGAAGACAGCTGCATGGAAAAATTTTGGAAGAAAATACCGACGTGGTTCTGTTGGAAGTTCCCAACGGGACCGTAAAACTTCAAAAGCCCAGGGTGGCCTGGGTGATGCGAGGCAGCGATGAGATGATAGAAAAAAAACTCAAGACCGCGGATTTTTTTAAAAAAGGCCAAATCTTGTTCCAAAAACATTACTACCATGAAGCGGCGCGTTCATTCGAAGAGGCTTCCGAGCTCGAACCCACCAGCGTCGAAATCTGGAATAATCTGGGCACGGCTTACGCCGCTGATCATAATAATGAAAAAGCATTGGGGGCGTTTGAGCAAGCCGTAACCATAGCCCCGGGAAATCCGACCGTGCTGGAAAACCTCGCCAATGCCAACATGTCAGCCAGACAATACCAGCAAGCGGCGAAACTGCTGCATGGAATGCTTATGCGCTCGGCGGACAAAGGAAAGTTGTATCTTAAGCTAAGTGTTGTTTTCTATAAAAACAGAAAGTATGCTCAAGCCGGCAAAGTGTACCGAGTCGCCAAAAAACTTGGCGCCGTCAAGCAACTACTTCCTCAGGGAGGCTGATTGCGAAATTCAAACGGTTTTACCATTCTCGAAACATTGCTCGTAATTGTCATCCTGGCCGCTCTGGCGGGTTTCGGCATTGTTAGTTACCGCTTCGCCATACGTAAAGCGGAAAATACAGAAGCCATTATCAGCATGGATGCGATTCGAAAAGCCGAATACTTACAGCATGCCGAAAAAGGCTCTTTTCTCAGCGCCCAAGACACGGCCGCCATCAATCGCCTCTTGGGACTGGAGATTCAAGAAAAATTATTTAAATATAAAATCGTGGACGCTGACAACGCGGACTTCATGATCATCGCCGAAAGAATCTCGATGCCCCTGCTAGAGCGTGACGATCTCAGTATGAATGCTGCAGGACAAATCCAAGACATTTTTTCAACGGCAGCCGGAATTGCCGCAAACTCCATAGGAAGTATCGCCGGTACAGGTGGTGGCAGCGGCAGTTCTCCCGGAACCACCGGCACCGGTGGAAGCAGTGGGGGTGGATCTGGAAGTGGAGGATCGGGCGGAGTGGGCGGTGGCAGCAGCACTCTGACCAGCAGCGTCACGACGAGCTCAACCTCTTCTTTTCAAACTAGCACGGAGTGCCCCTACTCAACGACGACGCTTGCGTTCATTTCCCGATGCGATGATATGTTTACCGATTGGAGTAACCCGTCCATCAATATCACCGGAGTGGGCGCGGCCATTCTTCTGCAAACATTTAACCTGGTGGATGCCTCTTCGGCACATGCGATTACGGATGATCTGGAAGCCAAGGGGATTTTGATTTCTTTTAGCTCGGCAGAATTTTTGCCCGGACAAATATGTGACGGCGCAATCGCTTGTTTTATACACCCGACAGACCCCGCTCCGGGACCCCTGGGAACTCCACAGTCTCTCCCTTACGTGATTTTCGATGTAAGCTATATGAGCGAAGCTCCTGAGATCTTGGCCGCTATCCTCGTGCACGAGGGAACTCACTTTCAGGAATTTTTGGACGGAGACTTGTTCAATCCCTCGTTGACAGTGGTGGATATGGAGTTTCTTGCCTTCTGGAACGAGTCCGCCTACTGGGACACAGTGCGTCCATCGATATTGCCCATTGACACACCATTGGAACTTCTAATGAAAATTGGTACCAAGCCGCTCTGAGCGGAGAAGCCACGCTCAGGTCGCTAATCGCTTCGGTTTACGGAGCTTAAAGGGGACGTTATTCATGAAAAAATTGATTTGGCTTGTTGTGGTTTGTGCGGTTGGAGTGGCATTTTTGTGGGTGGCGCAAAACCGTGGGAAGCGCTCTTTGTATGAGCACTTTGCCAACGAGTCGTATTCCTTAAAAGTCCGTTTTGATTATCCGCGTGGCTGGCGCCTTCGTTTGGAACATGGAAAAATCGAAACGTTCACGCAAGCCGTCATTCTCGGACCTCGCAACGCCGCCGATACCTACACACACACGATCATCGTGCGCGAAACACGGCTTGATGCGTCCGAAGACCTCCAACAGATGAAGAAAAAAAGAATCGATCACTTGTACAAGGACGCCAAAGTCCTTTCCGAATCAGCGACAACCGTCGATGGCGCTCCCGCACAAGAGCTGCTCGTCAGCTACGTCATTCCCCCGCTGCAACTGGCAGGCCATAAGCCGCCGGCAGTAGCGATAAAATCTAAAATGATCTTTATTCAAAAAGGCGTTTCAGTTTTTGAAATCCTCTATAGCGCCGACGGCGACGAATTTAATACCAACGAAGCTGCCTTCGAACAATTAGTTAAAAGTTTGCGCTTCTTATAAACTGGTTTTCCGATGAAAAAATCTCTTGAGATCGTTGTTTTCGTCTGCGGGGCCTGTGTGATGGTTCTGGAACTGGTAGGTTCACGCCTGATGGCGCCCTACCTGGGCACTTCGCTTTTTGTATGGACAAGTTTGATCGGGGTGATGCTCGGCTGCTTGAGTCTGGGTTACTGGTTCGGTGGCCTTTTGGCGGACAAAAAACCCGACGCCAAGGCCCTCTCCGTGGTGCTGCTCTTTTCGGGGCTTTCAGTGGCAGGGATTGCGCTTGCGGGCGACGTACTGCTTTACTGGGTGCAAAACACATTGATGGACATACGCCTCGGGGCTGTACTGACCACACTGGCTCTGTTCGGTATTCCCAGCGTGCTTCTGGGCACGGTCTCCCCTTTTGCCATCCGCTTAAAACTTTCCCGCGTAGAAAAAAGCGGTTCGACAGCCGGGGAACTGTACGCGCTTTCCACGCTGGGCAGCATCGCCGGCACTTTTTTGGCGGGATTTTTCCTTCTATCTTTTTTCGGCCACCGCGAAATACTTTTTATGATCAGCTTGACGCTCATTGCGCTGGCTCCGGTCGCGATGAGTAGCGGAAAAACTCGGCAAGGCCAATGGGTGTTTGCCCTTCTGGCCGTTTTAGGCGCCTGTTTTACGCCGCCCTTCGTGCAATCGGTGATGGGCCAGGGCTTCGTCGAGATCCCGACCGCTTACAACCGTGTCTGGGTTTACGACGCATTCTTGGAAGGCCGCCCGGTGCGGGTGCTGCAGCTCAACGATTCCAGCGATTCGGCAATGTTCCTGCCCGATGACCGGCTGGCGTTGGAATACACAAAATACTTCCGCCTAGCAAACCATTTTCTTCCCAAAATATACAAAACGCTCATGATCGGCGGCGGAGCTTACTCCTATCCCAAATATTTCCTCAAAGAATTCCCGGACTCGCGTATCGACGTCGTCGAGATCGACTCGAAACTCACGCAAATAGCCAAAAAATATTTTGATCTAAAGGACGATGCCCGGATGCGCATTTTCCACCAAGACGCCAGGACCTTTCTCAACAAGACCAAGGAGCGCTATGAGGTGATTTTTTGGGACGTCTTCAAATCCCGATCCATCCCTTTTCAACTCACGACGCGCGAGGCGATAAAAAAAGCGCATGGATGCCTCACCGACGACGGCCTGATGGTCGTTAATGTAATTTCCTCGGTCGAAGGGAACAATGGCCGCCTGCTGCGGGCGATACTCGCCACTTTGGACGAGTTTTTTCCTCAAATCTACGTGTTCGCGGTGGACAACCCCGAGGATGGACAAAAACTGCAAAACTTGATGGTGGTGTCTTTCAAAAAAAAACAAAAAAGAAAAATGTTTAACGAAGACGCCGAGATCAATCGTTATCTGTCACACATCTGGGTGCGCGACATCCCCAGGGACATGCCAATACTGACGGACTCCTTGGCGCCGGTAGAAAGATACATCAGTGAGTGGGTCGCCCACGACACCGAACACCGCAACGGCATCCTTCAGAAAAAACTACAAACCAGATAACCGGCACAGGAAAAGCAGGAAAAGGCAGCGCATTTCGAGTTTGCCTGCCCCCTCTAAAATAGGTATAATTCCCTTCTTCACTTCGTGCCCATAGCTCAATTGGATAGAGCACTTGACTACGGATCAAGAGGTTGTAGGTTCAACTCCTACTGGGCACATTTTTTTTATTTTCCGGACAAACAAATGATAAACACACACCGCTTAAGACCAAATAAATCTTCTTTATTGGCTAATTGCCCTATTGTGAATGAGCGCCGTGTAGCCGCGATCATGAAGACCGTCAAACAATTAGCTGTTAAATATTATCAGGAAACTGGTAAGCCTCTTGGCGTTACAGGGGAAGTGGCTGAATGGGAAGCTGCCCGAATTTTAGGTCTCAAACTTTGCAAGGCAAGACAGGATGGATACGATGCTATAAGAATCAGTGGTCAAGGCCCTAAAAGGGTTAGCATTAAAGGCAAACGTATTTTAGAGGTTTCAAAACCTGGACAACGTATGGGACGCATCCAACTAAAGTATGAATGGGACTCTGTTATTTTGGTCTTACTAGATGAAAAGTTTAACCCAAAAGCAATTTATGAGGCAGAACGCCCGCTTATCAAGAGAGAACTATCCAGGCCTGGTTCAAAAGCCAGAAATATAAGAGGGGCGCTCTCTGTCAGTAAGTTCAAGAGTATCGCCAAGCTTTTATGGCCATTAGATTAAATTGCGATCGTGGGCTAAAACGCGGGCGAAATATCGGCCAATAGTGGATAATACTGGTCGATCTCGGTCAGCCCGGTTTTCTGTGGAAGTCACTTTTTAGCTCGTAATTTGGCTTAATTTGGTAATATCGGACAATACCGGTAAACGTGCGCCCGAGGACTACGGATCAGAAGGTTGCAGGTTCAACTCCTACTGGGCACACGTCTTTTGCACGACTCTCTTCGACAGGCAGGATAATGGATAAAACAAAAACCAATAGAGTTCCGCACATTATTTTCTTATATTGGGTCATTAAAATAACGTCTACGACACTGGGCGAAACCGGCGCCGATATGTTCT
>CAZVNB010000057.1:0-26697 GCA_964628355.1 uncultured Planctomycetia bacterium
GACGCGCCTAACACAGTTAACAATTTCACCAAGCTGGCCAGTGACGGTTTTTATGATGGAGTTAAATTCCATCGTGTCATTCAAGGTTTTATGATTCAAACCGGTGATCCATTGTCTAAGGATGACTCACAACAAGATTTATGGGGGACTGGCGGGCCTGGTTACACTTTTGCTGATGAAGCTAGCAACCATAAATTAATCCGCGGATCGTTAGCGATGGCTAACTCTGGGCCCAACACCAATGGCAGCCAGTTTTTCATCACGCTAGCGCCCACTCCCCATCTGAATATGAAACACACAATTTTTGGTGAAGTGCTTTCCGGTTTTGAGACCGTCAAGAAAATTGGCGAAACCGCCACGGGTACCGACGACCGTCCCAAATCCGATCAAACAATCCTTCGCTTGTCGGTAAAAAAATGGCCGACGAGTTTATCGTTCAAATAAAGATAAGGACTACCCAATGCTAAAACCAAGTCTTTTTTTCCTGTTGAGTCTGCTGATGTCCGTTGCAAGCGCCGACGCCAGCGAAATCGAAGACCATATCATGTCCGGAAATAAATTCGTGCAAGACAAGAAGTACCAAGAGGCCGTCCGAGAATACGAAACAGCGGTTAAGATAGACCCCAAAAACGCCACCGCGAATCTTCTACTGGGCCTGGCGCTGGCCAATACTCAGGATTTGGATCGCGCAGCACAGTACAGCACAATCTCCGTTCAGCTCAGCCCCACCTATGCCGGCTACTACAACTTGGGGCTCATCTATGCAAATCAGGGAAAATTCGATCTGGCGGTCGAAGCCTACGAAAAGGCAGTGCAACTAAACGACAAATCTTACCAAGCTTGGCATCAATTGGGTCTTGTTTACTCGGCAGCGCTTAAATTTGACAAAGCAATCGTGGCGTACAACAAGGTTATCGAGCTTAATCCAAAATTCCCGGCGGCCTATCAGGGACTGGGTAGCTCCTATTTTTGGTCCGGCGACACTCCCACAGCCTACGCGCAGGTAGAAAAACTGAAAGAATTGAAACTTGTCGGTAAAGCGGAGGAATTAGAGCGGTGGATTCAAGACAAAGAATTGAAAAAAAAGAAATCAGCCGAAAAAGCCGGTAAATCAAACTCCGATTTGCCTAAGTAACTCACCTAAAACCCTATTCTTTCCTCCGCTGAGGACAACCTGTAACTAAAGCTTAATTTACTTGGTTGCCGACACCTTATTCTCGGTAAATCTATTCACTCAAACTCACGTTAGTAGTACACGTTGGCAGGACACTTTTTTCTTTTAAGAAAGACATGAAAAACACGTACGCACATGCCCTCATCAGTGGAGGGGACACAAAGGGATGGAATTAGTTACTAAGAAACTATACTTGCATACTCTGTCTTTCTTAAAAGAAAAAAGTGTCCTGCCAACTAGATGTGTTAAGACAGTTTCTCATCAAGTAAGTCACGGGCGATGCCTACATGCAATTTAAAGAATAATTCGAGAAACCTTTCCTTAATAAATAACCTTGCCCTAACACCCCTAGTTGGCTGAACACTTTTTTATTTGAAGCAAAGACAGAGTAAGCAAGTCCGTCTGTTAGTAATCATTCCAATTAGGCGTCCCCTCCACTAACCAGTGCGTGTGCGTACGTGCTTTTAATGGCTTTGATTCAAATAAAAAAGTGTTCTGCCAACGTGACTTGGGTGAGATTAGGCGGTGAGGTTAGGCTAAAACTGTTTTGTAGATCGTCACTGCGGTGCGGGCAATGCTGGAGTCTTTGCTTTTAGGTTGGATTTGGTATTTTTCGATTTTGAGAAGTTTGACCGAGCTTTCGATGCCGTGGAAAAAAGTCGCCACCTGTTCCATCGGTGCTTCACATTCAAGAGCGGCATAATACTTCTTGATTCCTTTCTCGTCTTTCACGTTTGCGGGTTTGACGTAAATCAAATTCACACCGGATTTTTCCGCCACCGCTTCCACTTCTTTTAGAAGTCCGACCATTTCTTCCTCGGGATTCTTCGCCTCCACCGAATAGGCTATGTACTCACGGCTTTCGGCAATAATTCCGTCCTTGTGCAAAAGCACGTTCATACTTTTTTTGATGGCTGATACCTGCTCGCGGAGATTGACATTAAGGCTTGTGAGCGTCGTTGAAACCGGAAGGACGATGACGCGGTCCACAAACATAAATCCGATCAACACCACCGCCACCCAGAAAATTTTTTTCTCTGTGGAAGAAAGTTTCGTATAAAACACCGCCACCTTATTTTTCATTTTTCTCCGGCACTCCCAAATCAATCAAACAGTTTATTTCGAAATCAGCCACGTCACGTCCGCTCTCATTGCGGCTGGTGACATATTTAGTTTTTACGTTCTTGAAAATACTGCTTTTGTCCAATTCACTTACGAACGAAAAAACCGAAGACATAACCGAAGAGGTGCCCTTGATCGAAAACTTTGAGGAACTTTCGTCGTACTTGATCTCGGTTAAACGGATGTCCAGTGGGGTCGCGTCGTACAGTTCCGTCAAGGCCTGAAGCGAGTTTCCACGGCTTAAAAGGTAGGATTTCACCAACTCCGTTTTTGCGAGCATCTGTTCTAGTTGCTTGGCGCTGTCGCGCACGGGTAAATAATGAGTGGTGATTTGTTTCAGATAAGCTTTTTTGAAAGAAATTTTTGAGGTCACGTTCACGAAAATCAAACTAAAAAGCACCAGCGTCAAAATTCCCATTTTGAGCATTTCACCGGCACGCTTCTCAAGCTGAATTTTAAGTTTCTTTTCTTCGGAAGTCAGATCCACCTTGATTTTGTCGTAAAACGACATCGGCGCAATCAAATTCAAGAAAGAAATCATCTTGGATGAAAAAACCGCGCCGCGCGCAGATTCGGAGAGGTTAAAATGTTCAGCGTACGACTGACGTTTGAGCGGTATTTTGAATGCCTCGGCTAAAATATCGTCAAAATCGGTTACATCGTTCAAAATGCCTAAAAGGATCAGCGATTTCAGGGGTGGTCCCACTTCATCCGCCGAGTATGTTTCCATGGATTTCTCCAACTCGTCCTGAAACCGGTCAAGATAACTTTCTTTTTCCTCCACCAGTTGGCTTGCGCCGATGTGGATGCCGCGCATGAACAATAATTTCCCGCGCTGCACGACCAAAAACGTCGTAAAACCATGATCCATATGCAGAATACCCATCGTCACGTCAGCGTCGCGGCCGGCCATTTTAACGGCCACCATGGCAATCGCCTCCGGCGGGAAAAACACCTTTTCAAGTTTCAGTCCCGCGCGGTCCAACAGTTGAATTTGTTTATTCACGGTTTCCTTTGGCACGATTACCAATAGCACTTTGGAGTACCGTTCACGCACCAAACCCAGGCTCAGCGTATCCACGATGATTTCGGCGCGCGCATATGGTGTGTGGCGGCTGGCTTGAAGATTGACGATTTCTTTGATTTCCTGGGGATCCTGAGATGGAATTTCAATGTTTCTCGTGATTACCAGCGGTAAAGGGACGGTGAGATATACTCGTGGATTTATGACTTGAAATTTTTCCGCTGCCTGATGAATCAGATGCAAAATTCCGTCATCAAAAAGCCCATGCACTGGATACACCACAACGTTGGCGATCTCGCGCTTCAAACCCCTCAACCGAACATGAACGATTTTAAGATGGTTTTCATCCAGTTCAAAACCCAAAAGATCGCTACTTTTTTTTGCGGTGGAAAATATAAAATTTGGCTTCAAATTTAAGGTGGCAGGCAACATCAACGCTTAATCTCTGACGAATGCCAATAACGGACATTGCCCGCGCGGTCTATCACTGCCTCCACATCAAGCGAAGCATTGTTTTTCGCAAGCACTGCATGGCTTGTAACATTAAAAGCGCTCGAGGCCACGCCCAACCGTGAGGCAGTCAAGAGACTTGCCAATATCGCCTCCTGCGAAGAATCCAGAGGCGCCTTACCTCTTTGGCTCAGATCCGTCAAAATCGCGCCCGCATCCGAAAAAAAATTATCATCGTTCGTGCCATCAATACCATCCTTGCCAGCACGGTAACGTGCGATTGTCTCCACGCCGACTGAGCTAAAACCCAGCGCGCTCAAAACTTCGCCGGATGCCGTGTTGATATTCACCTGCCCGCTTCCATAAACCGTCACGAACGGCTTTATTTTTTCAAAAATTTCCGGTGTGATCCCTTTCACCAGCAACATTTCGTCCAAGAGTTCATAAGGCCTATTTTTGGCAGTGTAAGGAAAATTCAAATCTTCGTAATACGACGCTTCAGCCCCGTGTTGAGCATGGCTGAAAAATGAATCCGAATCCATCCAGTCCATCAAGGCATAGGTGATTTCCTCAGCGTGCTCGCGGTCCAGGCCTGCGGCAGTTTGAAAAAGTCGCGATAGAATTTCAACGCTCGTGGCATTTAAATTAATTTTTCTTTCCTCGTCGATCAGGCCGGGATGTTTTACGCCGCCCAACGTAAAATGGCCATTGGCTACGCTTACATTCTTCAATGTGGAGGTTGCCCAAAAATCCGTCAACGTGTCCACCTTCAAATCCGTATCCGACTTGACCAGACTTTTACCATTTTCCACTCCAGAATAAGCGATGGGATACAAAGCGTCAAGCGTGGTCAAGCGATTAAGAAGCGCGGCGCGCTGTCTGACGCCAAAACTAAGCGACAAAGAAAAAATAGAAAGCGTCAGAAGAGCCCACAAGGCTAAAACCAGGATACTGCCCCGCCGGGAGAGCCTCATTTGAAACTCCCCCCCGCCGGAATGAAAATGACCCGTTCCTGTTTGTCCGGGTTTTGTGCTGTTGAAAAAGAGAATCGAATCGCTACGGGAAGATTTTCTCCGTCCGAAGTCCAGAATTCGTTCCAAAAAGGGTCTTTTTCCAATTTACTGAAAGACAAATAAGACAGTTCACACCAGGTCACATCTTTCAATAGCGCCGTTTGCCGGCCCGCCAAATCTTTGTACAGCTGGCTAAAGTCTTTGACTTCCCGGTTAATCGTTTTGGAGCTGTCATCGTAGAAATATCGCACTTGACCGATGCCACGCGTGCCACCGAGTTCCGGACGTGCATCGATCCCGCCGATGAACAAAATTTCTTGTTTGTCCCCACTGAACGGAACCGAAGCGTAACGCAGCATGTTTTCGAAATCGTGTTGGATTTTATAGTAAAAAATGTTGAGATCTTCCTCGGGCGTTTGGCGCACGACGGCGGACCAAATGCGAACACCCGCGCTGAAATTGGAATAGACGGAAAAAAATACGATAGGCGCCAGAGTCATGACAAGCAGAAGTTCGATGAGCGAAAAACCGCAAACCAGGGACCTGGGCCTGCGGCTGCTTTGGTTATTAGTTGCTCCAGGAAATATCTTTTTTATAGACATACAACTCGCTTTGCAGTTCCAAGGGCTTACCGCTCTCGGTCCAACGCACCACATAATGAATAGAATTAAGATTCGGAGTGCCCAGTCGTTGGATTTCCCGCACCCAGGAAAAAGATTTCCCGGAAATCTCAATATCTCCGCTTTCGCTGCCACTATCGGAATCTTTGGAGTACAAAAGATTTTCCTTGGCTTTGGTACACTGTTGATTCATCCAGTCCATGACCTTCAATGTATGGGAATAACGGCCAAACATGTCCGCCGATCGCAGGAAACTTCCCTGGATCAACATCGAGCCCAGCATCACGAATGCTACCGTAATCATAAGCTCGATCATCGAAAACCCAGAGATTCGCCGAATGCGAATCGGCTCGGAGCTCGGAGCTCCTAGCTTCATTTCATTTGCTCCCAGTTTTATTTATCAATCTTACGTCTCCCAGTTTTTAATGTCGTCTTCGCCTTCGACTCCATCATGACCCAAAGAATAAAGATCGTAATCGTAAGCGCGATGAGCGCCGGGGCTTTTGTATTGATACTCATGCCCCCAGGGATCTATCGGTTTTTTTTCAAGATACGGACCGTTCCAATTGCTTGCACTGGCAGGTTTTGTGAGTAAAGCACTTAAGCCGCCTTCTTCAGTCGAAGGAAAATGACCGTTATCCAGCTCGTAAAGCTTCAGCGCTGTCGCCATATTGGCGCTGATATCCGCCTGCGCGGTGCTGACTTTGGCCTGCTCAGTGCGCCCGGCTAAACGCGGCATCACCATGGCCGTCAGCGCGCCGATGATAATGACCACCAGCATCAGTTCGATAAGAGTGAAACCTTTATCCTTTTTACTATTCATTTTTAACCCTCCAGCGCGTATTTTTTCCATTTCGCGTCCAGCTCCTCCACATTTTGGATCGACCCGGCATAAGCGGAGTTCAGCGATCCATCCAGTGCCTTGCCATCGCGCAATTCGCGGCAAAAAACGGTAAATCTCGTGGCGCCATACTGGGTGATCAAAAAATCCACCAAAGACACCGCTTGAGTGTAAAATGACTGCACTTTTTCTGCGTTTGTTTCCTTCCGTATGTCCATAGACGTCAGGTACCGGGTACTAAAAGCGTCGGCATGCAAAATCATTTCCTTAATCAATTTTTTGGCATATTCGCGTTTGTCCGCCTCTTCCCACTGCGCCACGCCTTCATCCATCCAGAGCGGTACTTGACCTTCGGTCCCCACAAAATCCCGGAAAATAAGATGTGTGATTTCATGCGGCAAAATAGCGTTGAGAAAACGGTCGTTGGCTTCAAAAGAGTGGATGGTTTTGTCGAAATAACTCGCCATGCCATGCGACCATTTTGGTTGGCCCGTCGCTTTCTGGAAGTCCTGCACCGAGGCGTGCAGATAAATTTTCACGCGTTTGTCCCACTGCCAGAAGTTAGAATACCGGGAATACCCGAGGTCCGAGGCGATTTTGTCGTAGCAATGATCGGCTTTGTGGACCACTTCCTTGGCCGAAGCTTCATTCTGGGTGTAGTAAACGATGAAATGATCTCCCTTTTCTTCTTTCCATTCCTGAGCCCACAGGACTTGAGACTGTAGACTGCAGACGATGGTCAAAAAAAAGACAAATAACGACCCTTTATAAACAGAAGTGAGCATGTTTTTAAAAAACCTGTCTTTCGTGCACCACCTATTGTCCGCAGTCTACGGTCCGCGGTCTCACTTCACAATCATGTTCAGTTCAAACATCGGCAACATCATGGAAATCACGATAAAACCCACGATCAAGCCCATGATCAAAATCATGAGAGGTTCCATCAGTGACGTCATAATGCGAATGGCTTCATCCGTTTCTCGCTCATAAAATTGCGCAATTTCCTGCATGGCTTCATCCAGTTTGCCAGACTCTTCAGAAACGGAAATCAGATTGGTCATAAAAAGCGGGAACACACCGCATTCTCGCAAACTTTTTCCAAGACTTTCGCCTCCGGTCAGGTCTTCACGCGCGCGCTCAAATTGTTTTCGAAGCACACGGTTGTTCAAGACAGGCGTGGCAATTTCAATAGCTCTCAAGATGGGCAAACCGCTTTTTATAAGAAGCTCGAACGTTCGAGAAAAACGCGCGATGTCGGCTTTCAGCACAAAAGATTTGACGCCGGGGATTTTAAGGCTTAAGACGCTCCAAAACCATTTGGTTTGCTGGGCACGAACATTGGCGACAAGAACCATCAAAAAAAATAGCAGCGCCCCTGAAAGCCAAAACCATGGATTTTGAAAAATATGGCTTATTTTCATTAATAGGCGCGTCGGCAACGGCAGGTGGCTGCCAAGACTTGAAAAAAGATTGGTAAGTTTTGGAATCACATAGGTCAACATGAAAATAATGGTGCCAACGCCGGTCAACGCCATTAGTGCCGGATACGCCATTGCCGTACGCACACGCGATAAAATTTCTTCCTGCCGCTGCCGGTAGTCGGAAATGCGAAGCATGGCCTCCTGTAAATTGCCGCTGTCCTCCCCGGTACGCACCAATGCCACGTAAATGGGCGGGAATAATTTTGGATACTCGGCAAGCACTCCAGATAAGGTTTTTCCGTTATTGATCTGTTTTTGCGCGTCATCGAGAAACTGGCAAAAACGAGGGTTTTGAGTTTGTTCGCTGATGATCCAAAGCGCCCGCAGAATCGGAACGCCAGATTTGATCAGGCTCGCCAGTTGCCTTCCAAAAAGCGTGATTTCAGAGGATTTGACTCGGGAAAAAATACCCGGTTTTGCCGGATTTATTTGAACCGAAGGCCGGGATTTCTGCGTGGTTACTTTCTCGGGATCTTTGGGCGTTGCCGCTTTTTTTGTTTCCGCCGAAAGCTCGTCTAATTGAACCGGAAAAAGACCCATTTGGTCGAGTTTTTCTACGGCTTCATCCAGTGTCGCAGCCTCCACATGGCCATCCACCAACTCTGTAGGACCGCGCTTAGCACGGTAAAGAAATTTGGGCACGGCCTACTTCTTCTCCTTTTCCACGTACTTGTCGAGAAGTTGCCTGTCACGGCTGGATAAATCCAGAAAATAAACCGCCGTTTCAAAAAAAGCGGTGCCATCAATGGATTGATAGCGCATCACCTTGGCTAGACATTTGATCGGTTCTTTTTGGCTGGGCAACTCAATGCACAGTTCTAAAATAGATCCTTCCGCAATGCCTTCTTTCAAATAAAAAGTCAGTCCTCCGGCACTGATATCTTTGGTGACTGCCTCTGCCTCAATACCGGACTCGTTGGTCTCTTCCGGAGCGCGCGCATTTTTTACGATGCGATAACCGACGTTGACATTGACTGATAAACGGGCAAAGATGCGACGGTCAGGCGCTTTTTCCACGAGGGTTGAGCTGTGCGCGGGCACTTCGATGGACTTGGCCGCGGAAATAAATTCCGCTTCTTCATCTTCATTCGGCTGGGTGTCCGCATCCGAAGGCGTGGTTTCAAAAATTTCGCTGGGTGGAGTGAGTCCCAAAATCACCTTCTGCCAGCCATCCTGGCGCAGCGTGCGCATGCCTTGAACAATCGCCTGGCGCTTGATGTCCCCGGCCGGATGGCCATTCATGATCATTTGTTTAATGCGTTCGCTCACGAGCAAAATTTCATAAATCGCCAGTCTCCCCCAGAACCCCGTAAAATTGCATTCGTTGCAGCCTCTGCCGTGATAAATCTTAACATCTTTAGTCGCCATTTTTATTTCTTTGGCGATGCGCTCTTTGATTTCATTTGGAAACGTCTTGTCCTCTTCCTTGCAATACGTGCAGATAACGCGGATGAGTCTTTGAGCGATGAATGCATCCACGCTGGAGGCTACCAAATAAGGCTGAATGCCTATATCGACCAAACGCGTGATACCGCTGGCAGCGTCGTTGGTATGAAGCGTCGAAAAAACAAGGTGCCCGGTGAGCGCTACGCGAATGGCCATCTCGGCAGTCTCAAGATCACGCACCTCGCCTACCATCATCACGTCGGGGTCATGTCGTAGCATGCTGCGCAGGCCACGCGCAAAATCAAGACCGATGTTCGATGCCACTTGAATCTGCGTCACCCCGTCCATCTCGTACTCCACGGGGTCTTCGATCGTGATGATTTTCCGCTCGTCGGTATTGATGTCGTTGAGGCAAGCATACAACGTCGTACTTTTGCCACTGCCTGTGGGCCCGGTGATGAAAACAATCCCATGTGGTTTATTAACCAGCGTATCAAAAATCTCGAGCTGTTTGGAACTCAAACCCAATTTTTTTAAGTCAAAGATTCGGTTCATCGGCAACATACGGATCACGACACTTTCACCGTACGGGGTTGGGATGCAGGAAACGCGCAAATCAAGCTGCGTGTCTTCGACTTTGACGATCGCGCGGCCGTCCTGCGGCAGTCGTTTTTCGACAATATTCAAATTGGACATGATTTTGACGCGGGACAAAATCGGCAGTATGAAACGGCTGATTTCGCCTGGCACGTTTGCATTGTATAAAACGCCGTCAATGCGATAACGCAACTTCACCTTGCCACGATAAGGCTCGATATGAATATCGGTCGCGCGTTTATGATATGCCTCCACAATGATTTGATTCACGAGTTTGGCGATCGTCGCGTCCCCAGCCATTTTCTCGAGATTGTCGATGGATTCGATTTTGTCGAAAGCTTGTGGGGCAGGCATTTTGTCTGCCGTGCCCGCGGCCTGTTTTTCGACCATCTCTCCGATGGCGCCTGCCGCAAAGCCATACGCTTTTTTAAGCGCCTCGACCACGTCCCGTTGGCGAGCTAAAACCATTTCCACCTCATACCCCAGATGCGCGCGGATGTCATCTTGTGTTCTTAAATCCAACGGGTTTGAAACCGCGATAGTCAGTTTTTTCTTCTCCAGTTTCAGGGGGACAATCTTGTAATACTCGGCGATTTTAAGCGGCACTTTTTCAATCACCAACGGATCTGACTGCAGTTGGTACTGTTCGGCAAACGGTATCTTCAGCGCTTCGGCAATATTTTTTAGAAGATCATCCTCCGAAAAATCACTTTTTTTGAGCAAAAGCGACAATAAATTTTCTTTCGACTTTGACGCCTCATCCAAATAAGGCTGAAGCGCTTCGCGACTGATCAATCCTTTGTCCATGAGAGTCTTGGAGAAAAGTGTGTCTGTTTTTGAAATCAACGCAGTGCCCCTATCATGTAAAAATCATTTTCGGGCTTTTTGTCTGCTTCGCCGGAGATGATGCGCTGGCAGCCATCGAGTGTTTGTCGAATTTCGACGTGAGCTCCTTTTTTGCCAGTGAATTTTTCTGCCACGGTGAACGGTTGTGTAAGAAAATTTTGCACCTTGCGGGCGCGCTCGTACAACGTGCGGTCAGCCTTGGACAATTCATCAATGCCAATGACCATGACAATGCGCCGAAGTTCTTCATACTTTTGAAAAAGACGGATTACTTCCTGTGACACATCGTAATGTCGCTGGCCTACGACGTCGGGATCCAGGTTGGACGACGAAGACTGCAGCGGGTCAATAGCCGGATACAAACCCATTTGCACGCGTTCACGCGACAACACCATCAGGGAATTTAAAAACGTAAACACGGCCACAACGGCCGGGTCGGTCAAATCATCGGCCGGCACGTACACGGCTTCGATGGACGTGATGGAGCCGCCAATACCTTGCGAATCGCGGATTCTTTCATGAAATTCGCTGGACTCGGCAATCAAAGTCGGTTGGTAGCCGGTCTCCGACGGAACGCGTCCCAGCAACGTCGAAATTTCAGCCCCGGCTTGAATGAAACGAAACACGTTGTCAGCGAAAAAAATAACATCTTTGTTTTGCCGCTGCACCGCCTCGGCCATGGTGATACCCGTCATGGCGACGGCATGACGCGCGCCGGGCGGATCATTCATTTGACCGAACACCATCATGGTTTTTTTATGCAAGTCGTGTTCGCGCAGTTCATAGTAAAGTTCGTTTCCCTCGCGCAGACGCTCCCCGATGCCGGTAAATACGCAGCTTCCCTGATGCTTGTGCACGATATGCTGGATGATCTCGAGCATCAACACACTTTTGCCCAAGCCTGCGCCGCCGAGAATGCCGGTTTTAGTGCCCTTCACTAGCGGATACAAAAGATCGATGATTTTGATGCCAGTTTCCAGAATCTCTTCCTTGCGGCGTTTTTCGTTTCGAAAATCAGGCACCAAAGTGCCGCTGTCCGCGCGGCGTATGGCCGCGTATTGCTTGGATTCGATTTTTCCTTGTTTATCCAGCGGATCGCCAATGCAGTTGATGACGCGTTCGTATAAACAATCGCCGACCGGGATTTCAATTTGTTTGCCGGTCGGTTGCGCCAGTGAATCGCGTTGCATGTTCAATGTCGATTGGATGGCGATGCATCGAGCAAGATTACCCGGCAAATGCTCCCCCACCTCCAGCGTAACTTCACGGCCGTCCAATGCCTTCACCAGAATCACCTGATGAATGTCCGGCACATCCGCCTCAAGTTCAAAATGAACATCCACCACAGGGCCTTGCACGCTGACCACGCGTCCGCTATTTCGCATAGAGCGACCTTGAGGCAAACAAATCCCTCATATTCGCATCGATGATTTCATGCCGACGTCGAAAATATTGCAAATAAAGTTTTTTATTCATTTCCAAAATCTTGTTGCAGCTTTCTTCCAAATGCAGGTAGCGCGCCGCTTGCTCGCAAATGCGCGCGTAACCGAAAATGTCATAAAGACGTTGCGCAAACACCACCCCCACCAGATATTCCGCCACGTCTGCCGGATCGGATTCCAAAATCACCTCCGATGAATAGTTTTTGGCCTTCAGATCCGTGTTGTGTTTGTTGCCACCATCTTCTTTTAACGTAAAAGGAATCAACTGCGCCACCTCTACGCGATGCATGACAAACGAGTGAGCGCGTGGATAAACCACGAGAATGGGACCATATTCGTTTTTTATTACTTTTTCCAGCAAATAATCCCGGATTTCAAGCGCCTGGCTATAACGCTTGGCGTCCACGATACCCGGATAAGACACGTAAGAAAGTCCTGTCTCTATCACGTAAGGCAAACCCCGTTCACCGATCACCAGTAAACGCCCGCTCATTTGGCGCACCAAGTCAGCCGCTTTCGAAATCACCCGCATATTCATGCCGCCTAGAAGTCCCGCGTCGGACGTGACCGCCACAACGCAGGTCTGCCCTTCCGGCGTAAGAAACGGGTGACGAACACGTGTCAAGTCCACCGACTGAAAAAATTCACCCAGCATGGTTTGCAAGCGCTCAAAAGTTTTAAATCGGCTTTCGAGATTATGGTATTCGGAAACGGCTACTAGTTTCAAAACTTCCAGCAGCGAACTAAAATTTTTGTTGAAATCAATGGTGCGTTTGATGTGAATGGCCGGTAACATTCTAAGCCTCGAAGTACTTCTTGATACACTGCAAGAATTTTTCTTTATTCGCTTCGGTCAATTTTTTTGTGTCCTCGAGTTCATTCAGCGCTTGCGGCTCCTGCCGGTGAATGAACGCGAGTATTTCCGCGCGGTATTTTTTCACCGCTTCGGCCGCCAATCCGTCCAAAAGGCCTTTGGATAACGCCAGTAGGCAAAAGATCTGTTCGGGCATGGAAATAGGACTATTTTTGTGCTGCGTCAACAGATAAGACAGCGCTTCACCGCGTTTTAAACGTTGTTCGGAATCTTTCGATAGACCGCCCGAACGTAGCTGCGTCATTTGCAAAAGTTCCTGGTACTGCAAATATTCCAAACGAAGCATCTTGCTGACGTCCTTCATGGCCGGCCATTGGCCTTTGTTGCCGATACGCGACACGGATAGCCCGAAATCAATAGGAGGTTTAATGCCCTTATTAAAAAGTGCGGTGCTGAAATAAACCTGGCCATCCGTAATGGAAATCAAATTGGTGGGCACATATCCCGTCACATCTCCCTGTAAAATTTCGATCATTGGCAGAAAAGTCATCGAACCACCCTTCAGTTCCTTGGTCAAACGAGCTGCGCGTTCCAAAAGCTGCGAATGGATATAAAAAATATCCCCCGGGTAAGCCTCGCGGCCCGGCGGACGTTCCAGCAGAAGCGAAATCTGGCGGTACACCCAGGCGTGTTTGGTCAAATCGTCAAAAATCAGCAGCACATCTCGTCCGCTGTGCATAAAATACTCACCGAGCATCGCCGCGGCATAGGGCGCGATAAACTGCTCGCCCGAAGAAGTGGAAGCCACCGCGCTCACAATAATGGTATTGGCCATCGCTTCCCGTTCGTGCAACAAGCTCAAAATTTTTAGAATACTGGAATAGGGCTTTCCGATGCAGCAATAAATACAAATAACGTTTTTACCTTTTTGGTTTAAGATGGCATCGATGGCTATTGTTGTTTTGCCGGTGCCACGGTCGCCGATCAAAAGCTGTCTCTGACCTTTGGCAATAGGGATGCCGGCGTCCAGCGCCAGAGTCCCTGTTTCCATCGTCTGACTTAATTGTTCACGATCTAAAACTGCCGGCGCTTCCTGAAATACATAGCGATATTCGTCCGGTACTATGGGTCCCAAACCGTCTTGCGGCTCGCACAACGCATTGACGACGCGGCCTAAAAAAGCATTGCCGGTGGGAAGCAAAAAAGATTCTCCGCGGTTGTACACCTCATCGCCGCCCCGAATGCCCTTGGGCGATCCCAACACCAGCACCTGCGCTTTGTCACCGGTGAATCCCATGACAAAACCTTTCATGCCTTTTTCAAATTCAACGATCTGGCCATTGATGCAGGAAGGCAACCCCGTGACCACGGCGATAAACTGTTTGATGGCGCTGACGCGTCCGACTTCATGAACCTCGAATTTTGCAGCGCCCGCGGTTTCTTTTTTAGTGAGCATCGCGTGAAGCCTCTTTGATTTTCTGTCTCAAGCTCCCGTCAATGACCAGACTTCCAAGCGTGATTTGCAGCCCGGCAATCAATTGGGGACGCACATTTTCAGATAGACGCACTTCGCGGCCGAGCGCTTCTTTTAATTTCTTCTGTATCAAATTTTTTTGTTCGTCCGAAAGCGCAAAGGCGGTCACCACGGGCACTTCCTGAGTCTCGGCGGGGATATGCAGCCGTTCGAGATCATCAAGCCCTGTTTTCAAAAGTTCTTTCAACCACTGATTGTGAAGCGTCTGGCTCATGTCATTTGTGAGCACCGCGCCTGCCAATTCACAGGCACGCTCGGCCGCGCGCGCTTCGACGCGAGCTTGTATTTCGCTTAAGGCCGTCTCGTGCGCCCGATTGGCGTGGCCGATGATTTCCTCACTCTGCTGACGCGCCTGCTTCAACAGCAACTCCTGCGTCGACTGCGTTTCACGAAGAATCTGCACTTTGTTTTTTTCTACATCTGCCTTCGCTTTCAAAAGCATTTCGTCATAGTAGCGATCCACTTCTTGCTTGCGCTTATTGGCATCCTCCACTTTTTGGTTGTAATCCTGGTTCAACTCATGTAAATGAGAAGTAGCGGTGGTGATATTTCGTGTGAGAACCATCTTCAAAAACACCACCAGTAGCCCAAAAACAATCAGTTGAATCAATACAAGCCACAGCCAAAACATAGACACTCCCAATCTATTATTGCGAACTCGGCAAAACTATTATGATCACAAGCGAAGCGAAGAATTCGCTACTCTCAATGACAAGTAATAATTACTAATATTAATCAAATATTATCATAAATTTACTTGCATTTCAAGTACATACCGGAGGCGTCCTCCGAAGTAACTCCATTAACCTATTTTTTTGGAACGTATATTTGGAAAAGCACCAGGAGAGATACAATGGAAATAGCGCTGCCAAAAATGACCATCATGATCATGGCAGTAAAAATCTTCGGCGCAGCCGACGGATTGCGTCCGAGAGCGCCGATGCTGGCATAACCAGTGGCCGCAATAATCAAACAAGGCCCTAGAATGGCAAAAATGAAAATGAGGACCACTGCCACCTGATTGTTCACTTCACCCCCTCTACCTGCGGAAACGTCATCGCGCTTCCTCGACGATCACCGTCACATCATTGAGCCCAATCTTTGCGACGCCGCGTTGGATGGGGAATGTGCTGCCATCCAGAATCATGGGGCCACGGATAAGACGCGTCAAAAGATTTTTGTGATACGGCAACACTTCAAACACGCCCTTTTCTCCTGGCAAAATTAAATTCTTGGCTTTTCCCTCGTAAATCACGCGATCCAACGTCAAGACCAACACGTTAAAAAAGCTGTCCTCAGCCATGTTAAAGTGTCATTGACATGGTTATGGAGCGTTTTCTTTGAAAGACGAAGAGGAGGCGCCTTTTTCTTTATCTTTTGCGCCTGCCTGACTCTGCCAAGTGAAATAAAAAACGCTTCCCAAAATGGCAATAAAAATGAGCACCATAAAAATAATAATCCATGTGGTTTTTGTATCCGGGCCTTTCACGTTCAGGTCCGCGTTTTCCACCGCCTCCAGCGATACGCTGCCTCCGGCCGTGACCAGCAGCTTCTCGAGTTCATCCATGTCCTTTTCCAACGAAGCCATCAGCTCCACGTTGTCTCGGTAATAAGAAATATGCTGGTTGGTCGTGACGTTTGTGTTGTTCTGAGTTTTGATGATCTGGTCGATATGCGCATACATGCCTTCGCTGATCAACGCCGCGCGCTCATAGACTTTCGTCTGTTTTAAATTGGTTACGATTTTCTCGGTGCGTTTTCGCATGTTCTCGAGTTTATCCTCGTTGAGTTTCCACACGTCATCCAGAAGGATTTCAAAAACTTTGGTCTCGCCCGGCTCGAGCACGATGTCATTCTTGATCGCGACAAAAGCGCCTTCTTTGTTGTCATATTCCACTTCCACGTCACCGACATCCTTGATATCTTTGGAGGTGATTTCTTTGGGTAGAGGCGTGCGCACACTCTTGCTTTGGGTAAGCGTCGCCGAAGGATTGAGTACGACAATGCGCATACGCACTTCCCCACATTCAGCCTGTTTTAAATAAGTGCCCAAACACAAAACGGCCGCTAGGGCCAGAGCGGTGAAAATCTTATGTCGCATGCTAAAACAAACCTCCTAAAATGTCATTGACGTCTTTATCTAGGGTATCACGAAGCCGGTTCTAATTGCACGTCTACGATGGGCTCTTCCACGCCGCCGAGTCGCTTCTCAACCACGGCTCCGATAAGCTCCACGGCTTGATTGATCGAACCGGCGCGACTGCGAATTTCCTGAATTGATGAAGACTCATCGATCGCTTTCTTAAACAACTGATCAAAGTTTAAACCTTCGTCGCCGGCCAACTCCTGTAATTTCTTGGAAATTTCCTGCACCCGTTCCCGCATCGCTTTGTTCTCTCGTTCAGGAGCTTTCAAATCATTCAATGGTATACTGTCAACGGCGCGCTTGAGACTTATCATCGTTTCTTTCAAATCACCGCCTTTGGCGATATTCTCCTGCAACTCTTTGATCGCCTTGACTGCTTCTTTGGCCGCTTTCTCAGCCGCAGGAGCCGCGGAGGCCAAACCGGCCACCGAGGTCAATGAAATAGCCTCGACAAATCCGGAACCAGCCACCAAACCGCCGGTGATGTCTTCAGTAACAATATACGTGTACGCCTGTCCCGGCTCGAAGTCCACCCGAGCAGCCGGGAACGAGAAACTGTAGTTGCCCGTTTTGACGAAATCTTCGCTCATGAGCCCATTGGCAATGACTTGCTTATTGATATGGTTATAAACGCTCAGGTACGGGAGTAAACCTTTGGGGCCTTGTGCCTGCAACAGAATGGTGTCTCCCGTCAAAGCCGGATTCGGGGCCACTACGGCTTTCCATGAAAATTTGAGTGCTGTTTTTTTCAGCGTATCTGCGGAAGATAAGCTTTGTACGGATGCCGCTTCCAAAGAAACAATGGAGGTTTGGATCTGGGTGCTGAAAGTGTCCAAGGTGTTCTGAATGATGGTTGTTTGCGTATCGAGTTTATTGGTTAATACCGTCGTTTGTGCGTTTAAAGTAGTTTGCAATTCCGCATTGATCTGCGACAACGGTTTGTCGATATTGGCATTGATGGTGTTTTTCACTGCTTGCAAGGTCGCCGGCGTGGTGACTTCAAATGAAGAAGGTGTTTTAAACACACCCCCCGAACCGACAGCGACTTCGCAGATTGTCGTGTACGTTTTACCTGCAACGAAACCCGTGGGAGCATTGACCGTGAAATTAAAGAAACCGGCGCCATCAATCGCATTGTCCGTGAGCGTGCGCAGCAAGGTGGAGCCATCATAAATCTTGAAAACGGCGCTCACGCCGCCGGTGGTGATAGACCCGTCACGCGACAACCACGCCACCACATCCAATTTGTCCGCCGTGGGATCATAAGATACTTCCGAATCCGCCAGCCAAATGTGCACGGCACTGGTTTCCATGTACAGAAAAATATTTTGATCCGAATTGGCCACCACGACTTGCGCCACATCGCCGTATCCGGTCTTGGACCAAGTCGCCACCCAAGTGCCATAGGGCGTGGGTTGCACACGCGGAGGATTGGCGGAAATACCCGCTTCGGACCATTGAATAAAATTCGGATCGCTGGCTTTCACCTCGACGACGGACAAAGCGGACAATGCCGCGTTCGTCAACAGATCACGGATCTCCCAAGTGATGTAGTAATAATCAATGTTAAAGGTGGCGTCTGACGTATCAAGCACCGTCGCATTATTCACGTCCGACACGCGCACCTTGGACGCTTTAGGAATATTCGCGACTCCAGGATCCGGAATAGTCCAGTTGTACGAACCGCTCAAACCACCGGGGTTGGCGATTGAGGCGGCGATCACGATCGGTGTGGCGAAGTTGTCCGTGGAATATTCGATTTTCACATTGGGGATGGTGCCAAAAGTTGTCCATGTGATGTTCCGGACTTCATTGGTGATCCACCGCTCGCCGCCGTTGGGGGCGATCACGGTGAAAGCGCCGACAATTTTTAGATTCGTGTCAGAAGCGTCAAACACGGTGTTGTCATTGGGATCTTCCACTTTCACGCGCACCGTGGGTGAAATATCGTCGGGAATTGCCCAGCTATAGCTAAATGTTCCCGCGCCGCCCGCGCCATTGGGCGCTAACAGGTTGATGACATTGGAGAAGGTGGCGCCGCTGTCCTTGGAATAAGTGAGTTTTACGGTCGGAATCGTACCGCCCCAACTCCATGTGATGTTGTGCGTTGTCGTCACCACCCATGCTTCACCGCCGTTGGGCGAAGTCAAAGTAAAAAATCCTTGGATTCTGAAATTGGCATTCGAATCATCCAGAACCGTTGCGTCATTCACGTCCTGAACGCGCACGCGAGCGGCAATGGACGGCGAATCCGGCACCGTCCAAGAATAGCTGTTGACGTTGGCCACCGTCGACACAATCACGTTCGGATAAGTTGCGCCGCTGTCGGTAGAATAATAAATTTTTACGTTGGGAATCGTGCCTGTGGTGGCCCACGTAATATTATTTACCTGCGCAATCCTCCATAGCTCACTGCCGTTGGGCGAAGAAATTACGAATTTTCCTCGAATTTTTAAATTGGCGTTCGACACGTCATAGGCATCCACATCAGTAGTGCTCATCACGCGCACTTTAACGGTTGTTGAAATGGCGTCAGGGACCGCCCAGCTGTAGGTTCCGGTGTTGGGGGCAGAAGCGGTGATAGCCACGGGTGTCACAAAATCATTCAACGAATAATCTAGTTTTACGTTGGCAACGGTACCTACCGTGCTCCATGTGATGTTCTGAGAGTCGCCCACGGTCCAAATTTCACCGCCATTGGGAGAATTCACGGTGAACTTCGCGCGAATCTTGGCATTGGCATCCGACACATCGAATGCTTCAGTGTCTCCCAGATCGCTGATACGCACTTTAAACTGCGCGGAAATATTGTCCGGAACCAACCATGAATAAGTATCCGTATTCGGCGTGGCAGCAATCACATTGGGGTAAGTAGCGCCTCCATCCGTAGAGTACTCCAGTTTTGCGTCCACCACTGTTCCGGTATGTGTCCAAGTAATATTTTGCGTAGATCCCACCTCCCATTTTTCGCCTCCATTGGGAGCAGCCACCGCAAATCCGCCCATGATTTTAAAATCGGCATTCGAATCGTCAAACGCGCCAATATCATTCGGGTCGGATACGCGCACGCGCACCGTATTGGAAATAGCGTCCGGAATATTCCAGATGTATGTCCCTGTATTCGGCACAGCGGCATTGATGAGGTTGTTATCCGCCAAAAACCCATCTCTTGAAAACTGCAATTTCAGATTGGGGACACTGCCGACGGTGGCCCAAGTAATATTAAAGTTGCGCCCCACCGTCCATTTTTGTCCACCATTGGGCGTGGTGAGTGAAATAACCATGCGAATGCGGAAGTTGGCATTGGAATCATCGGATGCATCGGAATCGTTCGGGTCGGATACGCGGATACGCACCGATCCTGAAATCGCATCCGGAACCGTCCACACATACAACCCGTTATTGGCTGTTGAACCTACAATTAAATTCGGGAAAGTTGCGCCGCCATTCAAGGAATATTCGACTTTGGCAAAAGTCATGCTGCCGCTGGAAGTCCACGTAACATTTTGGGAACTGGTAACGGTCCACACTTCGCCGCCGTTGGGTGAAGTCACGGTGAAATTACCCATGATTTTGAATACTGCGTTCGACACGTCAGTCACTGTGTTGTCGTTAACGTCCGTGAGTCGTACCAGGGCCTGCGTGGAAATCGCATCGGGAATCGTCCAAGAGTAGGCGCCCGTATTACCGGTGGAAGCGACAATCGGAATGTACACCGTGCCGCCGTTGGAGGAGTATTCCAATTTCACGTTGGGGATAGAACCCACACGATCCCAAGTGATGAGACGATTGGTGCCGACATTCCATTTTTCTGCGCCATTGGGGGCAGTGAGGGTCAAATTGCCGCGGATTTTAAAATTATTGTCCGAAATATCATTGGCAGTGCTGTCCAATACATCGGAGACACGAACTCTGGCCAACGTCGTGATGGCATCCGGCACTGCCCAAGCGTAGGTGCCCGTATTCGGTGTGGAGGTAATAATATTATTGTAAGCGCTGCCTCCATCGGTGGAATATTCGAGCTTCACGTTTGCCACAGTGCCAAGCGTGCCCCAAACAATATTTTGGCTGGAAGCCACCACCCAATTTTCGTTGCCATTGGGAGTGGTGAGCGTGAACTGACCCTTGATTTTGAACACCGCGTTGGATTCATCAAAAACCAATGCGTCGGAAACATCGGTGATTTTCACTTTCAAATTGCTATTGATGGAATCCGGAATGGCCCAGCTATAGCTCAAAGCGGAAGCGGCGGTGGAACCGATGATCAAGTTGGAATAGCTGGTGCCGCCGTTGGTGGAATATTCCAATTTCGCATTGGCAATGTTGCCGGTTTTTGTCCAAGTGATATTCTGCGTGGAACCCACCAGCCACTGTTCTCCCCCGTTGGGCGAGGTCAATACAAATGTTCCATGAATTCTAAAGTTTGCCGGAGAAATATCTGCCGCCTGGGAGTCATTCACGTCGGACACGCGCACTCGGGCTTGTGTGGTAATCGCATCCGGAATCACCCAAGGATAGGTTTGGCTGTTGCCCGTGAAACCGATAATGGTCACATAACTATTCCCCGCATTGGTGGAATATTCCAATTTCACATTGGGAATAGTGCCACCCGTGACCCAAGTAATGTCGTGAGAAGACCCCACCGCCCAGCTTTCACCGCCCACAGGTGCCGTCACCGTGAAGCCCGCGCGGATAATGAAATTTGCGTCCGAGGAATCGAGAATGGTGGCATCGCCCACCTGGGAAATTTTCACACGAACTTGAGTGCCGGCATCATCGGGAATAGTCCAGGCATAGGTCAAATTGCCTGCGGGAACAGAGCCGATAATCGTGTTCGGGAATGTGCTACCGCTGTCTTTGGAATATTCGAGTTTGGCGTTGGCGATGTTGCCGTTTTTGATCCATGTTACGGCATGAGTCGAACCGATAATCCACGCCTCGTTTCCGTTGGGGGAAGTGAGTGTGAAAGCGCCGCGGATTTTAAAGTTCGCATCGGACACGTCAAACACGGACGCGTCAACCGTATTCGATATTTTTACTTTTACCGTGGAAGAAATATTGTCCGGAACTGTCCAGCTATAACTGAGCGTCGAAGCCAACGTTGACGCTGTGATTAGATTAGGATAAGAAACGCCGCCGTCCATCGAGTATTCTAGCTTGGCGTTGTTGATGGAGCCGACGCGCGTCCATGAAATCGCCTGCGAAGAGCCGACATTCCAAACTTCCCCGCCGTTGGGCGAAGTGAGCGTCAAATTACCGGCTATTTTGAAATTGGCATTGGAAGCGTCGTTCACCGTGTTATCAGACAAATTTGTGATCTTCACGCGCACCTGCGAAGAAATGCTGTCTGGCACCGTCCAGGGGTAGCTTAGCGTAGTGGCGGCCGTCGAATTGATAATTACGTTCGGAAAAGTAGAACCCCCGTCGGTGGAATATTCGAGTTTCACGCTTGTAATGGTTCCGGCTTTGGTCCAGGTGATGTTGTGACTGGACGCCACATCCCACACTTCGCCGCCGTTGGGGGACGTGATCGTCAACACACCTGCGATTTTGAAATTGGCATTTGAAATATCATTGGCGCCGGAATACGAGGTGTCGCTGATACGCACACGCGCTTGCGCGGTGATGTCATCGGGCACTGTCCATGGGAAAGTAAGATCCGAAGCCTGTACCGAAGAGATAACCACGTTCGGGTAGGTGCCACCGCCGTCCGTGGAATATTCCAATTTTGCGTTGAGAATCGTACCGACTTTGGTCCAAGTAATATTATGCACCGTGGCCACGCTGAGAGTCTCGCTGCCGTTGGGCGAGGTCAGCGTAAAAGATCCGGCAATTCTGAAATTCGTGTTGGAGTCATCATACACCGTGGAATCGCTCGCGTCCGTGATTCTCATGCGCGCATTGGCCGTCAAATCATCCGGCACCGTCCAGGGGAAACTCAAATCGCCACCGTTCACAGAGCCGTTGATCAAATTCGGGAAACTGGTGCCGCCGTCTGTGGAGTATTCAAGTTTAACCGTTGCGACCGAACCGACTTTCGTCCAAGTAATATTATTTGACGCATTGACAATCCATACTTCGCTGCCATTCGGAACGCTCAACGTTAAAGAGCCGCGGATCTTGAAATTATTATCGGAAACATCAAAAGCGGCCGCATTCGATCCGTCGCTTACTTTGACTTTCACCTGCGAACTGATGGAGTCGGGAACCGTCCATCCGAACGTTCCGGAGTTTGACACGGAATTCGTGATCAAGTTGGGATACGTAGAGCCGCCATTGGTGGAATATTCTAGTGTGACGCTGGTTGCGGAACCCACCTTGTTCCAAGTGATGTCCTGCGCGGAATTCACCGTCCACACTTCGCCACCGTTGGGCGAAGTAATGGTAAAGCCTGCGATAATTTGAAAATTGGCGTCCGAGGCGTCGTTCACGGTCACGTCAGACGCATCCGAGATCCTCACACGCACCTGTGTCGCCAGATCGTCGGGGATCAGCCATGTGTAGCTCAAACCACCGGCAGGAGTCGACCCGATGATCGTGACAGGGTAAGTAACCCCTCCATCTTTCGAATAATCTAATTTTACAAATCCGATATTTCCGACTTTTGTCCAAGTAATATTTTGATTGGTGTTTACCTTCCACAGTTCACCGCCGTTAGGGGCCACCAGGGTCAAGCTGCCAACGATCTTGAAATTCGTATCTGAGGCATCGAACACAGTCGTATCGGAAGTATTGGTGACTTTGACACGAACCGCCGATTGAATATCATCCGGAATTGTCCAAGGATAACTGCCGGCGGCAGCACCGGTCGAGGAGACAATTGTATTGGAATAAGAGCTTCCACCGTTGATGGAATACTCGATCTTCACATTGGCGAAAGTACCTGTTTTGTTCCAAGTAACATTGCGGACAGAATTGACCACCCAAGCTTCACTGCCGTTCGGAGAAGTCACTGTCAACGAACCTTTGATCTCAAAATCTGCATTCGAATCATCGACAACTGAAGCGTCCGAAGCATCGCTCACACGCAGGCGAACCGATGTTCCGATCGCGTCAGGAATGGTCCAGGAATAAGTCCCCGTCAATCCGTTGGCCGAACTTGTGATCACATTAGGGTATGTCGAACCGCCATTGACAGAATATTCCAGTTTCACAAGAGAAATGGTCCCGGCGCGGCTCCAAGTAATGTTCTGCGAAGTGCCCACCACCCACGTTTCGCCACCGTTGGGAGCGCTAAGCGTCAAAGAACCTTTCACGATGAAATCGGCGTTGGAGGCATCAAACACCGTGGAATTGGAAGTATCGGTGATTTTCACGCGGAGCTGGGTGCCGATCGCGTCAGGAATGGTCCAGGGATAAATGCCGGTAGTTGCGTCCGTCACCCCAACGATGATATTGGGATACGTCGAACCGCCATCGGTGGAATATTCCAATTTGGCATTTAAAATATTTCCAGAACGAACCCAAGTGATGTTCTGCGAAGCACCGACCACCCACACTTCTCCACCATTGGGAGAATTCAACGTGAAAGACCCGCGGATGGCAAAATTGGAGTTGGAAGTATCGAACACCGCTGTATTGGCCGTATCGGTGACCCTTACACGCGCTTGTGTGGTCATGGCGTCGGGAATGGTCCATGTGTAAGATTGAAACGAAGCGTCGGTGGAAGCAATGATCAAATTGGAATACGTGCCGCCACCATCCACGGAATATTCCAATTTAACGTACTGGATAGAACCGAAACGCGTCCAAGTGATGTTTTGGCCGGTCGCAACCGTCCAAGATTCACCGCCGTTGGGCGCGGTCACTGTGAGAATACCTTTGATAATGAAATTTACGTCCGTTTCGTCCGTCACTAAGGAGTCGGTGATATCAGTGATCTTGACCCTGCCCTGCGTAGTCAAAGCGTCCGGAAGCGTCCAGGCATAACTTAAATTGGAAGAAGGCGTCGAAGCCATGATGAGACCGGGGTAAGTGGAACCCCCATTGACGGAATATTCCAATTTCACATTGCCGACAGAACCAACACGCGTCCAAGTAACATTGTGAATGCTGGCTACATCCCATGACTCGGAGCCATTTGGAGAAGTAATGGTCAAAACGCCACGGACCTTGAAATTGGCTGGAGAAGTATGCAGGGCGCTGGCGTCGTTGACATCGCTGATGCGCACGCGCACGGCCGATGAGATTGCATCGGGAATGGTCCATGCAAACGTTCCGGTATTGCCCGTAGATCCAATGATGGTATTGGCATAGTTGGCGCCACCGTCAGTGGAATATTCCAGCATCGCAGTGCCCGCGGAACCTACTTTAGTCCAGGTGATGTCATGTGAAGAATTCACATCCCAAACCTCGCCGCCGACAGGAGAGGTGAGGGTGAAAATCTCCTGTATTTTAAAAGGATTATTCGACACATCATTCACCGTGGCGTCAGTGGCATCCGAAATGCGCACTTTCACATTCGTGCCAATGTCATCAGGAACGGTCCAGTTATAGGAAAGCCCGCCCGCCGGCGTGGAAGCTGTGATTTGATTGGGATAGGTCGCTCCTCCGTCCTTCGAATATTCCAATTTCACATTTTGAATGGTTCCCGTGCGAGTCCACGTGATGTTTTGCGCGATGCCAACCTTCCATCCTTCGCCGCCATTCGGGGCTGTGATTGTCAGAGCACCGACGATCTTGAAGTTTGCATTCGTTGCGTCAAACACCGTACTGTCCGAAGCATTGGTCACCTTGACGCGGCAAGTAATGGACAAATCATCGGGAATGGTCCAAGGAAAAGTCCCTGCAGAGGCGCTTGTAGAGGGAGTGATTTCCGTAGGATACGTAGAACCTCCGTTAGTGGAATAATCGATTTTCACGTTCGCGATAGTTCCTACACGTGTCCAAGTAATATTTTGAATGGTCCCGACACCCCAAGCTTCGCCGCCGTTGGGGGCGGTCATGGTCAAAGAACCTTTGATCGCGAAATCTCCGTTAGAATCATCAAACACGCTGGCATCGGAAACATCCGACACGCGCACGCGGACTTGAATGCCAATGCTATCGGGCACCGTCCAAGGATACGTGCCTGCGGCGGCACCCGTTGAAGCGAAAATCACATTCGGAAAAGTGGATCCTGCATTGGTGGAATATTCGAGTTTCACGTTCTGGATAGAACCATTGCGCGTCCAAACAATATTTTGCGAAGAATTCACCGTCCACACTTCCCCGCCGTTGGGGGCGGTCAAATTCAAAGCGCCCTTCACGATAAAATCTCCGTTGGAAGCGTCGGTAACCGTCGAATTATTTACGTCCGTAATCTTCACGCGCAGTCCGGTGCCAATCACATCCGCCACCGTCCATGGATACGAACCGGTAGTGGCATCCGTCACTCCTACGATGGTGTTCGGGTAAATCGCGCCGCTGTCGGTGGAATATTCAATTTTTATGTTGTCAATAGAGCCCACGCGCGTCCAAGTAATATTTTTGGAAGATCCCACCGCCCATATTTCGCCGCCGTTGGGTGCGTTGACTGTCAGAGAACCTTTAACTGAAAAATTCCCATCCGAAGTATCGGAAACATTGGTGTTGGCCACATCCGTGACTTTAACGCGCAGTTGAGTCCCGATCGTATCGGGAATTGTCCATGGATATGCAGCACCGGCGCCAGTTGATGCAATGATTAAATTCGGATAAGTGGAACCCCCATTGACGGAATATTCCAGCTTCACATTCTGAATCGTACCGGTTTTTGTCCAAGTAATATTTTGCACCGTGCCCACCACCCAATCTTCGGAACCATTGGGCGCGGTCAACGTCAATGTTCCTTTGATGGTAAAATCCGCGTTTGAAAAATCGTACACCGTCGCGTCGGATGTGTCGGCAATTTTCACGCGAACCAATAAAGATAAGCTGTCGGGAACCGTCCATGCGAAAGTGCCCAGCGCCGGATTCACCGTGGCGTTGATCAAATTCGGATAAGTCGCACCGCTGTCTGTGGAATATTCTAGTTTTGCGTTGGAGATGTCTCCCTTCTTTGTCCAAGTAATATTGTTGGAAGTGTTATAGATCCAACTTTCCCCGCCGTTGGGCGCCGTCACCGTAAAGTCGCCTCGTATCTTAAAGTTAGCGCTGTAAACAGCGCTATTAGCATCCGCTGGATCTGAGATACGAAGTTGTGCCGAAGGAGTGCGTGTTACAGGTAAAGTCCAGTTGACAGAGCCTG
>CAZVNB010000058.1:0-6601 GCA_964628355.1 uncultured Planctomycetia bacterium
ATAACATCAGCTCCATCAGTGATGGCGAAAAACAAATTCTCGAGCGCGCAGCCACGGGTGAGCAGTTGGCCATCAAAGCTCTCATTGAGCGTTATCTAAAAATTTTATTCGGTTTTTTGATTTCTTTTGCCCCTTTTAGTCGAGAGCAAGCGTTTGGGATGACGGTGACTTCGTTTGTGGAAACTCTTCGCCGCCATCCCCAGATTTTACGGGACGGCGAATGGGTGGTGGCATTGTTTCGCCAAGGGGTTGCCGAGTGCATGCAAACGGCACCGCAAGGCGTCGGCGATTTTAAAAAGGAACCGCTCAAAATTATTCGCGAAGCTTTTTTTCAGCTCTCACCCGCCGATAAAGTTGTTCTTCTTTTGAGGGATCAGTGCCACCTGCCTTTTGAATCTCTGGCGGCGATTTTGGGGATGGAAATTCCCGAAAGTCGCTCCGTTTGCTTGGCAGCGCGCGAACGTTTTAGGGCTATTGTCAAAGAAATTTTAGATAAACCTCCCGAGGATAGCCATGTTGTGTGATGCCGTCGGGTCGATGATCAGGCCTTTTTTGGATGATTTATTGGACGAAAAAGATTATCAGGACGTTAGCGCTCATATACAAGGATGCCAGCGCTGCCGTGTTTACGCCTCTTCCGTTGGGACGTTATCTTACCGCATCTATGAGTTGGGACAGGTGCCGCTTCCGCCGGACATGGTTTCTACCATTCTTTACGAGTATAAAAAACTGGAGTCTCAAACGTCGCAGGAAGATGTGAGCTTAAAGGTCCGTGGGGGTGGATTTTTTATCCCATTAAATCGTTTTTTTTGGATTTCTTTGACAACGCTGTTCGTTCTGTCCGTTGTCGTAACCGCTGCTATTATAGGTTTCCGAAAAGTCAGGAATCAAAATAAAACGGGAGTCTCGACATTTTTGCAGCGTTCCGGGACGGACAGCGCGCCGATTTCTCCAGACCGAAAAATCCAAACCCAGCTTGAGAAAATAAAAACCATTGTTTACGCTGCAGAAGAGAGCATTCCAGCCGAACAGAAATTGAACGAAATTCGCGAAGTTGTCGGAGGGCTTGCGGACAAAGAAGATTTGCTGGCGCAATGGCGTCCGACTCATTGGCATTATCACCTTTCGGTGTCGAGCCAGCCCGAGCTGATCGAACTGATCCGCCAGATGCAATTGCAGATCGACAATGAATCGGCAAACTTTTTTGTTTTTTATGTTTCCAAGACAAAACTAGACGACTTTAGAAACCGAATGTCCGGATTGAGCGGAGTCGTCAAAGAATATGGCGATTTGGATTCGTCCCATATAGCGGACGATTCGATTCAAGTTTCGGTTTATTTGGAATAAATAGAGAAAGGCACACGCAACACCCCATGGCGAAAATACTTGTGGTGGATGATGAACTGGCATTTCGCGAAGCGCTGCATCATGCGTTCAGCAAAAAAGGTCACCAGGTGGCGACAGCGATCAGTACGGACCATGCGATGAATCTCATGGCCTCTCAAACGTTCGATCTGATTGTTTTGGATATTGTGATGCCCGGCGAATCCGGGACTGTTCTTTTGAAAACGATTCGGGCCGCGCAAAATCGTGTGCCGGTTGTGATCTATTCTGTCCACGTCAATGCGACGCTCGAAAAGGAGATGCAGCAAGCCGGCGCGAACGAAGTGCTTCATAAGAGCATATCGCTGGAGGTATTGGTTGACAGAACCGAGAGGGTTTTGCTATCGGCCGGTAAATCGTTGGGATCCATGCCTGGCGCCAAGAAACGCCTTTTGGTTGTAGATGACGAAAAATTGATTCGGCAGATGCTTGTGCTATTTTTCGGAAAAAAAGGTTATCAGGTTCTCGAGGCCGCCAGCGGCGAAGAGGCGATCGAGAGCGTGAAAACCGGTAAGCCCGATATTGTGCTGCTGGACATGAGCATGGGTGGGATGAACGGCCTGGAAACACTGAAGAAATTATTGGAAATTCATCCCAACCTGGGAGTCATCATGGCGACGGCTATGCAAGACGATGACATGGTGAGGCAGGCCATGGAGCGAGGTGCCTACGGCTATGTTTTGAAGCCATTTGATTTTTTATATCTGGAGCTGGTTGTTTCTTCCAAGCTTATTATTGCGCAAACCGATAAAAGCCGGGGGTAAAACAGCTGCTCTGTTTCGCCCGGTTATGGTAGAATTCCTTTCCTGGGCGGATGGCGAAACTGGCAGACGCGCAAGCCTTAGGAGCTTGTGGGGAAACCCTTGGAGGTTCAAATCCTCTTCCGCCCATAATTACAGAAAGTAAAGCCCCCGCAAGTCTTTTAAAATTAGCCATAAAGCGGTAATAAATTATTTATTAGTACTAGCTTTTAGTCATTTATATTGATAAAAATTAACTATTAGTGTACAATTTTTCCAGTAATAAGCAATGGGGAAGCAATGTTTAAAAATCACGAGTTCCTCCTATCGGCCTCACGCCATCAAGCTGACTTAGTTTCTTGAACCTCAACCCTTTCAAACATTCAGCCACCAGTCTTCAAACCAAAGCGCTGGCCGCTTTGGTGATTCTTATCGTTAGCTTGGTGACCATGACATTGATTCTGGTGAATAACACGGTCAAACACCAAGCCGAGCGCGTATTGAACGAAAATCGTGAGATTGCCAGCAGAGTCTTGCATGATTTTATCGATTCACGCAGTCGGCAACTGCGTGCCGGCATGATCGCGGTTGTGGATGCGCCTGAGTTCAAGGCCGTGATAATCACCCAAGACATGGATCAAGCCACCTTGCTAAACAGTCTTCAGGATGCCCAAAAAATTATGCAGGTGGATTTGTTGCTGGTTGTCGACCGTGCCGGCAAGGTAAAAATCCGTACGGACCTTGTGGGCTCTTCGGATGAAGATTTGTCTCAAACGCCTCAAATCCGAGACGGACTTGGGGGCAAAGAAGAATTGTTTATTTTTTCAGAAGGCGAGCATGTCTATCTTGCTTTCGCCTATCCCATCCGGCTCGGGACCAGTGTGGACGGCTGTGCCGTGGGCGCTTTAGAAATTGGGAATTCAATGGCGCTTCATTTGAAGGAAATCCTGCGCAAAGAAGTGACGTTATGGCTAGACACTCGGATCCTGGGTTCGACATTTGGCGAAAAAGCTCAAATCCAATCAAACCTTGACAATATTTCAATTCTTAAAGCAAGGACAGTTTCTCGACAAATTCGCGTTGGAAGCCAGTCTTATTTGGCCTATGCCGTGTTTGATAGCGATTATCCAGAGATCACGCTGCTGGCGTTTGCCCCTATTCGAGAAATACTCGGTTTTTACTACGAAATGAAGTTTTTGTTGGTAAGTCTTGGTTGTTTAGTTCTCTTGATCACCATCTTTGTGGGGAACATTCTTGTCGCACGCGGCCTTGTCAAACCCTTGAATTTAATGGCTTCTCATTTCCAAGACATCGCACAAGGCCAGGGGGATTTGACGTGTCGGGTGCAGGTCTTACGTAAGGACGAGTTAGGCCGGCTCGGCCAGTGGTTCAATGAATTTATTACACGCATTCAAGGGGCTATCAAGACTATCTCGGAGCATTCGCAAACATTGGCTGATAGCTCACGTCAGCAGTTTGGCATCAATAAGAGGATGAGCCAATACGCGGAGACCTCCTCCGACCAATCGAATGTGGTGTCAGACACGGCACAACAGGTCAGCGAAGGGATTCAAAGCATTGCCGCCTGTGTGGAGGAAATGAGTGCCAGTATCAAAGAAATTTCAAAAAACGCGAGCATTTCGGCGTCGGTAGCTTCGGAGGCCGTGGAAATTAGCACGGACGCAGGTGTTTCCATTGAAAAATTGCGCTCTAGCGGCTCTGAGATTGATGATGTCATGAAGCTAATAACGAATATTACTGAACAGACAAACTTATTGGCATTGAATGCCACGATTGAAGCAGCGCGTGCTGGAGAAATGGGGAAAGGTTTCGCAGTTGTGGCCAACGAAGTCAAAAATTTAGCGAAAGAAACATCAAAAGCAACCGGCGGAGTGCGACAAAAAGTCAACGCGATCAAGGAAGATACGCAAGCAGTCGTAAACTTGCTCGAGCAACTTACCATCCGCATCCGCAAAATTTACGACACGCAAAGTGCTATTGCCAGTTCGGTGGAAGAACAAACCACCGCAGCCTCAGAAATTAGCCGCCATATTTCAGGATCTGCAGAAAAAAGCGTCGAGATCGCGAAGGTCATTTCGGAGGTAGCTCAAACGGCAAAAAGTACGCTGGAAGAGGCTAAATCTTCGGAATTAACCTCGCGGGCTTTGGCTAAGTTGGCTTCCGACCTGCGCTCTTTGGTAGGGCAGTTCAAATATTGAAATGAAAATTATTAAACCAAAATTATGAATAGCGCCAAGACTATAGTCTCCCGTTAAAAAATCTATTGGCTTAACGTACCGATTTGATTAGAATAAAGCCTTTTGGTCTTTGATTCAGAGAATAGAAGAGCGATCGGCGCTGCGCAACCTTGCCAAGGTTGGACAGGACGGTTTTTTTTATTTTTGGAAGAAATTAAGCGGGAGTAACTCAGCGGTAGAGTGCAACCTTGCCAAGGTTGAGGTCGAGGGTTCGAATCCCTTCTCCCGCTCCACGATTTTTGCGCAAGAGGCTAATCCGCTTCGTTACGCGCGTCGCGCCCTCCTACGACGTACCTTTCGGTACGCCTTGGCGGTCGCTAGCGTGTGTCTCGCATCTGAAGTCTCTTACACGAAAATCGTTGGCTTTTGTATAATTATTGCACATAGGAGAAAATCAGCAGCATGAAAATCGTAGAATTTCTAAATGAAAAAGCTATTACAGCCAACATGAGCGCCACTTCCAAAGAAACCGCTTTACGCGAGTTAGTGGATGTGCTGGCCAAGGCCGAAGGTATCAAAAACACCGAAGAGTTGGTCAAAGTTCTGCTCGGCCGCGAGAGTCTCGGCAGCACGGGGATCGGTCAGGGCGTGGGGATTCCGCACGCGAAAACCAATTCGGTCAAAAAACTGGTTGCGGCTTTGGGCATTTGTCCGCAGGGGGTAAACTTTGACGCGCTCGACGGTGAACCCGTGCATATTTTTTTTCTTCTCGTTGCTCCCGAAGACTCTGCAGGCCCACACCTCAAAGGTTTGGCGCGCATCTCTCGTTTATTGAAAGATAAATATTTCAGGGAATCTCTGAAACAGCTGCGAGACGAAAAGGCCATTCTAAAGTTTATCCGGGAAGAAGACACCAAGAAACCCTGAGCAAGATGTTTTAAATTCGAAATTCGATGTAGAAAAGATTTTTGGCGGAGTGTTTTTATGGGGCTATTTAAATGGCTGTATCCAGGCATGCGCGTCAAGCGTTGGATACTGTTATGCTGCTTCGGCATCATTTTATGCTCGATGGGTTTCGTGCTGGCCATCAATGAAGCGCAGAGAACCAGCGGTAGCTTGATTGTCCTTTTGGGGGCGGGATTGGTCGCCGTCAGCATCCGCAAAATTATTAAGTCCGTCGTGACGGTGCTGCTGCCGCAGCGTGAGAATGAACTGGTCAATATTATTTATCAGAAACGCTATCTCGAACGCGGCCCGCGTATCGTGGTGATCGGCGGCGGCTCAGGACTTCCGGTGCTGCTGCATGGATTGAAAGAATTCACTTCCAATATCACGGCAATTGTCACGGTCGCCGATGACGGTGGGTCCTCCGGGCGCCTTCGAAGCCAATTTAACATGCCACCGCCTGGGGACATTCGCAACTGCCTGGTGGCGTTGGCGGACGCCGAACCCCTCATGAGCGACCTTTTTCAGTTTCGTTTTGGAGAGTCCAGTGAGCTGGAAGGTCATAGCTTCGGTAATCTTTTTATTCTCGCGATGCTTAAAGTCACGGGGGATTTCGAAAAAGCCATCCGCGAATCAAGCAAGATTTTGGCCATTCGGGGACGCGTTGTGCCCTCAACGCTCAAGACGGTGACATTGGCGGCTCAGCACAAAGACGGAAGTATTACTGCCGGTGAAAGCAATATTTCCAAAGGCCGAAGCCCTATCCAGCGGGTTTATCTCAAGCCCGAGGGATGCGCCGCCGCCGATGACGCTATCGACGCGATCCAAAACGCCGAAGCAATCGTGATTGGTCCCGGCAGCCTTTATACCAGCCTTATCCCGAATCTTTTGATCGAAGATTTATCGAATGCGATTGCGCTATCGACGGTGCCGAAGATTTATGTTTGCAATGTGATGACACAGCCGCATGAAACCGACCACTTCACCGCTTTCGACCACGTGAATACGCTCATTGAACATTCACGTCCCGAAGTGTTGAGCCATGTGATCGTAAATACGGGGCAAATCCCCCCGAATATTTTGGCCAAATATGCCGATGAAGAGGCGTTTCCGGTGATGGTAGACATTGCAAAAATGCGCATGTTGGGTTATACGGTGATCGAAGACAATATCGTGAATTTCCAAAACACCGTGCGTCACAATCCACGGCGTGTGTCAAAAATCATTTTGGACATCGTCAGCGAGTCGAAGAAAAAAACTGCTGAACAGAAGAAAAGAAACAAGGTGCTGCATGTCAAAACCGTCTAGATATTTTGTTTTTTGCGTGCACGCGCA
>CAZVNB010000059.1:0-6684 GCA_964628355.1 uncultured Planctomycetia bacterium
TCAGTCCTATGTTTTATTTGGTTTAAACCAAGAGCAGCTTTCGCAGGTTTTGCTGCCGGTGGGCGAGCTCAAGAAAAATGAAGTCAGGCGTATTGCTGAAAAACTAGGGCTTCGGGTATTTGACAAGCCGGACAGCCAGGAAATTTGTTTTGTGCCAGGGCGTTACGGAGACGTCGTGAAAAAACATAGTCCGGAAAAAGTGCCGGGTGTCGGAAACATCGTCAATTCGCAAGGAGAGGTGCTCGGCACGCACCAGGGGAGCTATTGGTTTACTGTCGGGCAAAGAAAGCGCTTGAAATTATCAAGCCCGACACCTTATTTTGTAACGAGTGTTCGACCGGAAGCAAACGAAATCGTGGTGGGATTGGAACAAGATTTGCTGGCCGATGAGATGCGCGTGCGCCGGCTCAATTGGCAGTTAGCGCCGCATCTTGGCGACCTTGAGGTCAAAATCCGCTCCCGCCATCCAAAAACTTTTGCCGAAATCATTGAAATGAGCGGCGAGGAAGTCACAGTGCGATTCAAGCAACCCCAAAAAGCAGTGACGCCCGGACAAGCGGCTGTTTTTTACCAAGAGGATCGGGTGCTGGGCGGTGGATGGATCCAAAGCGCCCAGGCTAAAATTCCCCTTGAGTTTTCAGGCGGTGTAGCTCAGCCTGGTTAGAGCAATTGCTTCATAAGCAATGGGTCACTGGTTCAAATCCAGTCACCGCCAATCTTCCTGTTTTTTCAAATTTTTTTAAAAATAATATTTGCGTCCTTTGAAGTGAAGTGTTATATTCAGAGCGTTGGTTTGGAATTAGCCATTTTTTATCGTGCCGCTGTCTTGTCGGATGACAAAGGAGGAAGAATGAAAAATCGTTTGGCGCTCTTGTCTTTGGCCATGGTTTTGGGTTTGACGGTCAATACCTTTGTGGCCCAGGCAGCCTATATGCCTGGCAAGGACACGTTGGCACCGGATCGTGTGAATCGTTTTGATTTGGGCGTGGGTATTGCGGGCGGATTCAATGACGGAGCGTCGGATTCCTCCTTTATTTCAGCCTCGACATCTTATGGCGTGACTCCGTATCTTGCGATTGGCGTTGAAGGCGGCTGGCAGGAAGCTGACGGCAGGGCCAGCGACGAAACGGTTGGTTATGTCCCTATTTTGGCAGATATCATCGTTCGAATTCCGAATGTCCACGAAGCGATTGTGCCCTACGGAGTTCTTGGCTTAGGCGTTGAAGGTATTTATGTGACGAACTCCAATGGCGCCGGTAACAACAACGGCAACGATTCTTACGACACTGGTTTTGCCTGGAAGTTGGGCGCAGGTATTGACTGGTTTTTAAATACCAACTGGATTTTCAATTTTGAATTTGCATTCTGGGATGCGAGTGTGGATCTTCCGCTTGCCAGCTTGGGCAGCGACGCTGGTTTTTGGACTATTGGCGTGGCATTGAAGTACGTATTCTGAGCCAGCCCGGTTATGGACACGAACAAAAGAAAATATCCAAGAGTTCGCTGCGAAGTCGACTCTTCTTTTAAAAATCTTGACCATGTGGTGCCACCTGCGCCATCCGAAACGGTGGTTCAAGATATTTCTGAAGGGGGAATTCGTTTTCGTGCCAATCATTTCATCCCGGTTCATAATAAACTTCTTTTCAAAATTCAGATTCCTAAACAAAAATGCATCGAGGCGGTAGCTCAACCGGCCTGGATTCGGGAAATTCCCAGTATAAATCAGTATGACATTGGAGCAAAGTTTCTATCTCTTTCCGAGGAGGATCGGGGCATCATCCGGGAATTTACCTCCCAGCTGTCCGCCGTAGAATAGCCGCCGATTCCAAATTTTGACATTTAACCAACGCTTGGTACAATGGGGATCTAAAGTAAATTAAATCATGCTCATGGAGTCTACAATGAAACGCAATGCCTTCCTTTTTTTAATTACAAGTCTGTTGATGTCCATTGGCGCGTACGCCGAGGAAACAACCGTGGTTGCTCCAACCCCGACGGAGATCACCACTACAACTCCAGCAATAACGCCAGAGACGACAACGGAAGCTAACCCTGCGGAAGTTGCCACGGACAACCTAGAGTTTGTTTCCGGTGAAGTCGGAGAATTGGATGAGGCAGGCAAAACGATCACGGTGAAGCTCTATGGTGAAGCGGAGTCTACGACAACGAACAAAACGTTGAAAGTGTCTGTGGACGCAAGCACCGACATCACGGACGGAGAACAAGATCGTGATTTTAAATCGCTCAGCGCCGGAACTGAGATAGATGTTGAATACGACCCCACCACCAACAAAGCCACGTATATTTTTGTTTATTGATTTTTTTGTTTTAAAATTTTTAACGGATAAGAAATGATATTTTTCTTATCCGTTTTTTTTGTTTTTCTTTCCGATGCTTCGTCGACTTCTTGAGCAATTTGAACTCACCAACCGTCGCCACGCGCTTTTAAAAAAGGGCGATGCGCTCGTCGTCGGCGTTTCCGGCGGCCCGGATTCCACGGCCCTTTTAAAACTTTTATGCAAGCTTCAACGCAAATACGCTTTGCGCCTAAATGTGGCGCATCTGGATCATGCGCTTCAAACAAACAGCCAAAAAGTCCAGGCGCTTGCCCGAAAGACCGCCGAAAAAAATGGAGTGCCATTTCACACCAAGAAAGTGAATGTCCGCCAACGGGCCTTGAAAAAAAAATTATCTCTGGAAGATGCCGGAAGGCAAGAACGCTATCGATTTTTTGAAGCTGTGGCCAAAAAAACCGGCTCGAATAAAATTGCAACGGCTCATACTTTAGACGATCAAGCCGAAACGATGTTGATGCGCCTTATGCGTGGTTCCGGCATGAGGGGTTTGACAGGCATTCCTTACAAAAGAAAACACGGACAGTTTGAAATCGTGCGGCCAATTTTAGATTGCTCGAAAAAAGACCTCATTTTATTTCTTAAAAAAGAACGCCTATCTTTTGTTCAGGACCGGATGAACCGTGACCCACTTTTTTTACGAAACCGTGTCCGACACCAACTTCTCCCTGTTTTAGAGAAACACTTCAATCCACAAATCAAACAGGCTTTGGCAAGCCTTCAGTCCATTTGCCGAGACACGCAAAATTATCTGCAAAGCAGAGCCGTGAGCGTATTTCATCGTTGCCGCATAAGCGAAGGTCCTCGAAAGATCGTGTTCGACGCCTCTCGCCTCCGAGCGCTTCATCCGGCGCTACGTTTCGAGATATTGGCGGCCTCTATTACAAAATTGAGGGGAGATGTCGCGGGTTTTGGGTACACTCACTGGAGTTCCGTCGATTCTCTTTTGTCATCCTCACAAAAAAATCTCCAAGCACATTGGCCCCATGGCGTCCGCGTCAAAAAAACAGGTCGACGATTGACTGTTTCTGTCTAAAAGATGACATGGTTTGATTGACAGTCGTTTGAAATGGGGCTATAATCCAAAAATATTTAAGTCTAAACATCATCGGTAGAAAGGATGGTTTGCCATTCATGTCCAAAGTGGAAGTGGGACCGAACGAACCGCTGGAAAAAGCGCTGAAACGATTTAAGAAAAAAATCGAGCGCGAAGGGATTTTAAAAGTGTTGAAAGCTCGCAAACACTATGAAAAGCCCAGCGAAATCAAGCGTCGCAAAGCCCGCACAAGCCGTAACCGCCGGAAAAGTTTGTAGCCCCAAAGGAGTTTTCTTTTGTGAGCCAGGAGAAAAAGATAGACGAATCCTGGAAGCATTCGGTTGAAAAGGAAAAACAAACGCCGGGTCCTGCCGATAAGGCAGCGACGCCTTCGGAGTCCGATTTTCTGGGCTTTGTTTCCACGTTGGCCATGCAAACGATGGTGGCGCTGGGCGAAGTTGCACACCCGGAAACAGGACAACCCCAGTCCGACCTCTCTCAGGCACGATACTTGATCGATGTGATTCAATTATTATCCGAAAAGACCGCAGGAAATCTTTCCATCGAAGAGGCCAGCGAGCTCAAAACTTTGCTGTATGAGCTGAGAATCAAATTTGTGAAAAAAAGCCAGTCAATTTCCGAATGATTTTTACTGCCACGGCCATCGCTTTTGTTCTGGGCGCGCTGCTTGTTTATTTTTGGCGGAGTGCCAAAATTGCGGAACTTTCAACGTTACTTTCTTCCGAACGTATTTCTAGAGAAAAAATGCAGAGCGAATTTCGGTTGGCGGCCTCCGAGGCGCTGCAGGGAGCCACGCGTCAAGTGGTAACCGATGCGTTGAAAGACTTTCGGCAGGTTCGCGGGGAGTCGGACTTAGGCCTGGAACACAAAAAGGATTTAATCACTTCTGCGGTGGCGGATATGAAAAATCGGCTGGACGAATATCAAAAAAGCGTGCAAAAATTTGAAAATGAACGCAATGTGTTGTATGGGCGGCTTGAAAAGACTTTGCTGGAAGTCATGGGAGCAGGCCAATCCATTCGTATGGAAGCTGCGTCGATCAAAAGGGCGCTGACTTCAAGCGCGGGAGTGCAGGGAAATTTTGGTCAAATTCTTTTTGAGCAAATTCTCGAGCAAAACGGACTGATTCGCGGAATTGGTTACGAAGCACAAGTGGTATTGCCCGACGATTCTGGCGGCACGCTGCGGCCCGATTTTATAGTGAATCTTCCCGGCAACAAAAAACTCATCGTGGATTCCAAGGCGCCCATCGGCGAGTATTTGCAGGCGCAGGAAACCGAAAATCACGAAACGCAAAGGGAGCACTATCGCCGCCTGGCAATCAACATCCGGGAAAGTGTCAACCGGCTCAGCCGTAAAGAATATCAAACGCTCACAGACTCCAACATTCGTTTTGTGGTCATGTTTATTCCCGTCGAGGGAGCGATCCGCGCAGCTTTTTCCGTTGACCCCACCCTGTTTCAGGAGGCGCAGGAAAAAGGCGTTTTGCTGGCAAGCCCGATGACAGTGGTGCCGTTAATTCAGCTTATTGCCCATAGCTGGCAGCAGTACCAGCTGGCCTCCAATGCCAAGGAACTCGGCCTTGAGGTGGAAAAACTGGGCCAACGCTTGTACACCTTTGTCGAACATCTGCAGGATATTCGGCAAGGACTGAAAAAAGCGGGAGAGGGTTGGAACAATGCCGTCAGTTCCTGGCAATCGCGCGTGTCACCCCAACTCGAAAAGACGCGCAGTTTAGGCGGAAAGCTAAAAGATTTACCCGAGCCTGAGTCTCTGGCTCAGGAATTTTCGGGATCACCTTTGCAGAAAAATTTAAATTTGATACAATAGCTCTCACTTGCTTATGCAGAACTCAATTGTTGTAGCGATCGATAAAAAAAACCGCGAAGAGATTCGTATTTTGACAAAAGAATTTAAAGGCCGACGTTCGGTGGATGTGCGTATCTACGCATCAGGACAGCCGGGAGAAGAAAAATGGCCCACGGGAAAAGGCCTTCTTATTCCCGCGGAAGAATGGGGCCTGTTCCTCCAAGGAATAATTCGCACAGAAAAAGAGTTAAAGGAAAACGGTTGGCTTCATGAGTAAGATCATCGAAGCGCTAAAAGTTCGTAGCAGCGCTGCTTCCCCCGAGCTTCGCGCGGAGCCCAAGGTTAAGGAAGTAACCGTGGAGCGGACGGGTTACGATTTGACCCAGGAACAGCTGGCGGATATTTACTTCTCCGCGACGGGCAAACCCAAAACCAGTGAAGTTCCCGTGATCGTCAGAGTCGTCGAAAAGTCTCGCGCCGCGTCTCTTATCCCATGGATCATCACCTTCGCCGCGTTCCTCATCACAGCGCTTAGTTTATTTTCCACGAAACGAATTTTTGTCGACATCAAGTTTATCGATGAAAAAAGTCCTTATTTGCGGGCGTTGCAGCAGGATACAGAGGAGTACGTTCATGACGCCGCACCCAAAAATTTTTTGCCATCACCGGGGGCTGTCTCTGTGAATAAATTTTCCGTGCAAGATTTTAATTTTGAAGGCGCGGCCTATTTAAACAGTTCCAAAGATCGTAACGGGGGATTGGCGCTCATCAATAGTTCCGTTGCCCCGTTTGCGCGTGCTGCGCTAACGCTTGATCCGCCATTGGATCTCAGTCGCGCGCACATCATTTTTTATGCCAAGGGCGGGCGCGGCGGAGAAAATGTCGCTTTTGCCTTAAAAGATAAGGAAAATGTCCAGGGGTTTTACAAAGGAAAAATTTATCCGTTTCCCGATCGGCTCAGTAGCAGTTGGCAAAAAGCTGAGATTCAAATGGTTCTGGACACCACCAAAGATTTTGATTCAAAAAACGTGACCAGTCTTCGATTTGAGTTTGGATCCAAGGATACCGGCAACAAACCGGGGGATACGGTGTTTATCAGAGATTTGCAGTGGGCGACGCGATGAACATCTTGAGCGTTTCCAATCAAAAAGGCGGGTGCGGAAAAACCACTTCGGCGATCAATCTGGCCGCGTCGTTCGCGTCGCTTGGAAAACGGACACTGTTGATCGATCTCGATCCGCAAGCCCATGCGACATTCGGCCTAGGTCTGCGTACCGACAAGGTGGAGCGGTCCATTTACAACGTGCTGACCGAGCAGCCGGGTAAAAGGCATTTTCTCGAGCAGATCATTGTCCCGATCAGACACCAGTTGGACCTAGCGCCGTCGCATATTCTCTTAAGCACAATCGAGGAGGCGTTCACGAACACAGACGCGTCGGTCTCCAAACTGCATGAGACGCTGCT
>CAZVNB010000060.1:0-3300 GCA_964628355.1 uncultured Planctomycetia bacterium
TTCATGCGAATCCAAGGCCGAATGAGAACCATCGATGCGCCCGTGGTGCCCAGGAAATTAGCCAATACGGCGCCGACAAAAAGAAAGAGGCAATTGACCCAGGGTTTAGCTTCGCCTTTCACGCGAATGTGAATGCCGCCGGACACGATAAAAAGGCAGGTGATTAAAGAGATAAAGCTTAAGTAATCTTGTGCGGTGTGCCACAGAGTTTCGAAACGGTGGAGGCCTGCGAGATAATAGGCAACCGTGCACATTCCCAGCCCCAGAGAAATCCACGCATACTTTTTTTCCCACCACTGTTTAGCCAGCAGAGGAAGGACGGCGATTGAGCTGAGAAGCAAAACGAATGGGATGGACCAGAGAAGGCTGACGGACATTAATACCGGATGACGCTCGAGATGGCCTCTTGCGAAAATGAAATAAGAGGATTCGGAAAGATGCCGATTAGAATAATGGCGGCTAACAGGGAAAGGCAGAACAGTTTCATCGGACAGCTCAGAATTATAGGCATATTTACAGCCGGTTTTTCAAGATAAGCATGTTTGACGACGGTGAGATAGTAAAATAGCGAGACCACGCTATTCAGCACGGCCCATAGCACCAAAAACCAATGCCCACGGTCCATCGCGGCTGAAAAAAGAATCCATTTACCCGTGAAACCCGCTAGAGGCGGAATGCCAGCCAACGACAAAAGGCTGAGAAGCAGAATAAGCGCCAAGAACGGAGAGCGTTCCGCAAGGCCGTCGAAATGAGAAAGTTGCGGATTGTCGTGACCGACAGATTTGGCGATCGCAATAGTTACTACGAAAAAACCCGTATTCATTAAAAGATAAGCAGTGGCATAGAAAAAGCTAGAGCTATACCCTTGCGGTGTCCCCGAAAGAAGTCCCAGCAGCAGATAACCGGCCTGCGCGACGCTGGAATAGGCGAGCAATCGTTTCGCATCGTGTTGAACCAGAGCCACGGCATTGCCGAGCGTCATAGAAATAAAAGCCAAGATTCCGAGCAAGGTTGCCAATGAAGGCGTGACGCCTAATAGTAAAAAAATTCGTACCAAGATTGCCACTGCCGCAGCTTTGGAAGCGGTGGCGATAAAGTTTGTAACGGGTGTGGCCGCACTTTCATATACATCCGGTGCCCAGAAATGAAAAGGAAACGCGGAGAGTTTAAATAAAAAAGCGAAAATCATGAATGCCAGACCCAGCACAAAAGCCGGCTGCGAAGAAAACAGGCCGATGTTTCGGCTGATATCCACCAGGGAAGCGCTGCCCGTGATTCCCAGAATAAAGCTGAGGCCCCACAAGAATATACCACTGGTGGCGGCTCCGAAAATCAGGTATTTCACGCTTGATTCTGCATTTTTTCTGTCCTTGCGCAAGGCCGTCAATAAATAGAGGGAGTAAGACGAAAGCTCCATCGAAACGTACAGCACCAGCAAATTTGCGGAACTCGGCAGCATCATCATTCCCAGTGCCGCACTTGCCAAAAAAATAAAGTATTCCACCTGATAGTTTGAGGGGATGGACAAGGGTTTATCCGACAAAAAGACCGTAAATAAAAAACCAAAAGCAATCAGGGTTTTAAATCCCTGGGACAAAAGGTCGACTTGGTAAGTGTCTGAAAATAAAGTTCCCGAACTTTTCATCGAATAAAAACATCCGGCCAAAAGGACCGTAGAGGCCGCGATCATGAGTCCAAGCAAGATTCGCGGTTTTAGCTGATTTTTTGCCAGGGTCAGACAAAGAAGAATCACTATCACAACCAGCAGAATCGTTTCCGGCAAAAATAGCGTCAAGTTCATTTAAGCGCCCAACAAAGCTTTGGTTGAAACCTGCACCCATTGAATAAATAGTTGCGGAAAAATTCCGAATAAAATCAAGCAACTGACGAGCACCGCACGAGGAATAAATTGAAAAAAACTTATGTCGCGGCAGTGGGACGATTTTTCGCTGATGGGGCCATAAAAAGTTTTCTGCACCGCGGTCAAAACGTAATAGGCCGTGATCAACAGCGCGAGAATGGAAGCGATCCCAATGAAGGGGTAGACGCTCAACGCCGAAATTGTCACCAGAAGTTCGGCTACGAAACTTCCCATACCGGGCAAGCCCAATCCGCAAAGGCCTGCGATGATGAAGAAGGCTGAGATCATGGGCGCTTGTTTGGAGAGCCCCCCCAGTTCGTCTAGTTGGCGCGTGTGACAGTTATCGTAAATATGTCCCACGCAGGCGAAAAACAAAGCTGTCATAAGCCCATGGGAAAACATCTGGAACAGCGCGCCATTGAAACCGACGGGCGTCAGCGTCGCGATGCCCAATAGCACGATGCCCATGTGACTGACGCTCGAATAACCGATAATATATTTTAAATCCTTTTGCTGCGTAGCAACTAGGGCGCCGTAGACGATGTTGCAAAGGGCGAGCGTGGCAATCAAATGCGCCCAGTGCCGGGCGCCTTCCGGCAAAAGATAAACAGCCACGCGCAAAATTCCATAGGCGCCCAGTTTCATCAAAACGCCTGCGTGCAACATGCTTGCCGCGGTGGGAGCGGCGACGTGTCCATCCGGTGACCACACGTGAAACGGGAAGCAGGCTGCCAGCACGCCGAACCCGAGAAATAGCGCTAGAAATAAAATATTTTGCAACGGGGCAGAGAACACCACATTTTGCTTGAGTTGTAATAGGTCGAAGGTGTGCGCGCCGGGCAGAGAGTAGATGTAAAGGAAACCCGCAAACATCAGAGCGCTTCCTAATAACAGATAAAGCGTCAGTTTCATGGCCGCGTACTGTTTGTTCGTGGATCCCCAGACAACGATCAGAAGATACATTGGAATTACGGCGATTTCATAAAAAAGAAAGAAAAAGAAAAGGTTGGTTGTCATGAATACTCCAAACACGCCAGACACGAGAAATAGCATGTTCGCAAAAAAATCTTTGACGCGGTATTTCACCGTCCAAGACACCAGGATTCCACAAAAAATCACAATCGACGTGAGAAGAATCATCGAGACGTTGAGGCCGTCAACGGCGTTGGAAAAATTAATGCCGTAGCTTTTGACCCATTCCAGGTGCTCGACCATTTGGAATGCGGGATCCTCAGGGTTGAAATGAACGCAAAGCAGGATGGATAAAACCACCGTGACGCTTGCCGCTGCCAGCGACACCCATTTGATCAGCGTCTCGAATTTTCCAGGAATAAGAAGTATCATAAAAAGACCGATGACCGGAGCCAGCAAAATAGACGAAAGAATCGGAAATGGCATCATAGACCTTTCGGGAGGAAATTCATGAGCCAGAAAATCAC
>CAZVNB010000061.1:0-22788 GCA_964628355.1 uncultured Planctomycetia bacterium
ATCGCGTCAACATCGGTAATTTCGGCTGCGCTGATAATGGCGGGGATATTGAGATAACTTTGAGCGGACGGAGGAGCTCCGATACACACCGCTTCGTCCGCCAACTGCACATGCGGGGAATTCGCGTCTGCCTGTGAATAAACCGCGACCGTACGCACGCCTATTTCTTTGCAGGCGCGAATGATGCGGAGCGCTATTTCACCGCGGTTGGCGACGAGTATTTTAGAAAACACTTAGATCCTTATTCGAGTGAAAAAAGCGGTTGGCCAAACTCGACAGGATCGCCGTTATTCACCAACACCTCGGCAATTTTTCCGCGTACTTCGGCTTTAATCTCGTTCATGAGCTTCATCGCTTCAATAATACAAACCACCTTACCCACTTCTATCTGTGTGCCCGGTTGAACAAACGGCGGCGCATCGGGCGCGGGTTGGGCGTAAAACGTGCCAACCATCGGAGAGTAAATAATGGTTTTGGGCGGGGCCGGCGGCGGGGGCGGCGGGGGCGCAACTTTTTCGCGAACCGGCTGCGCGGGAACCGACGACGGTTCCGAGGAAACAGCCTCAATTGTTCCAGATGCGCCTTTTTTCAACCGAATTTTCATGTCCTCTTTTTCGATTTCAAGCTCCGTCAGATTATTTTCATTCATGAGCTGGATCATTTCTTTGATTTCTTTCAAGTTCACCGCGCCACCTCCTGTGAAGTCCAAAGGACTCGTGAATTTATCATGGATCAGGCCCTTTCCAGATACTGTCCCGTGCGCGTGTCCACACGGATTTTATCGCCTGTATTCACAAATAAAGGCACCTTCACGGTGGCGCCCGTCTCGACTTTGGCAGGCTTGGTGCCGCTTTTGGCCGTATCGCCGCGCAAACCCGGATCCGTCTGCTTAACCTCCAACACCACCGACGCCGGCAGTTCAACCAAAATCAGCTTATCCTCGTTGTAACGCCCCGTCACTTCCATATTTTCCTGCAGAAAATTCACCTGCTCGCCCAGTGTTTTGGCGAGCATCACCACTTCATTGTAGGACTGGGAATCCATAAAATAGTACTTTTCGCCGTCCGTGTACAAATACTGTATCGGGCGATCCTCCAAATACACTTCTTCAAAACGCTCGCCGGAACGAAACGGCTGCTCGAGCACGTTGCCGTTGGTGATACTTTTCAGTTTCGTGCGCACAATCGCCTGCCGCTGCTGCATTTTGACCAACTGAAAATCGACGATCTCGTAAAGATCGTGATTGTATTTGATCACCACGCCGGACTTAAACTCACTTGTCGAGATCACGTGTCAACACCTGGTTTCCTTTTGCGGTCACAAGCACCATGTCCTCGATGCGTACGCCAAATTTGCCTGGCAAATAAATACCCGGCTCCACCGTGATCACCATTCCGGGTTTAAGCACCGTTTGGCTTCGTCCCGAAACATTGGGAGCCTCATGGATTTCCAACCCCACGCCATGCCCCGTGCCGTGCCCGAAAAAATCACCATAACCCTGTTTTTGAATCACGGTGCGGCACGCAGCATCCACTTCTCCGCAGGTCACGCCGGGCGCAGCCTTGCGAATGCCTGCGCGCTGTGCTTCCCACACGATATCAAAAATTTTCTTGTGGAGGGGCAACATTTTACCCAAAAAAATAGGGCGGGTCAAATCGGAGTGGTAGGAATCGTACACAACTCCCATGTCCACCAACAGAACATTGTTATTTTTAATCCGGGTCTCATTTGTTTGACAATGCGGCATTGATGAGCGCGCACCCGTGCCGATAATAATATCAAATGCCGGCTTTTCCGATCCCAAGGACTTGGTGTAATACTCAAGTTTGCCTTGCACATCCCTTTCCTTCATGCCGGGCCGGGCAGTGCGTTTGACATAATGAAAACCTTTGACCGCGATGTCTGCGGACTTGCGGATGAGACGAATCTCGTCAGGGTCTTTGGTTTCACGAAGCAATTCAACCAGACCGGTGGTGGCCTTGAGATTGCCCTCACCGACTCGCTTGGCCAACGCTACATAAAAAGAATAGGTGAGAATGGGTGCCTCAAATCCCAAATGGCGCACATGAAGTTTCTTGCACAGATCCGCCACGATTTCAGTCACGCTTTTTTTATCGCGCAAAATCACCTCAAATCCTTTGGCTTCGCTTTCCGCCTGCTCCCGATAGCGCGAATCAGTGATGAAATAAAGGCCCTTGGGTGAAACCAGTATCCAGGATTCGGTGCCCTTGAACCCGCTTAAATAACTGACGTTAGGCCACGAACTAACGAAAAGCGCGTCAATTCCCGTTTTACTAAACTGACTAAAAAGTTTTTTCAATCGATGGTTCACCTCGACACCTTCTTTCTTTTTTTAGCTAAATCAAGCGCCGCCCAAAAACCCAGCTCATAACTTTTCGTTCCAAATCCGGAAATGTGACCCGCCACCACCGGTGCCATCAAAGAGCGATGACGGAATGTCTCCCGCGCATAAATATTCGACAAATGCACTTCGATCACCGGCACCTCAACGGCCGAAACTGCGTCACGGATCGCAACGCTGACATGCGTGTAAGCAGCCGGATTCATGACAATGGCGTCAAAAACTCCCTGAGCCTCTTGAACACGCGTGACAATTTCGCCTTCATGATTGGATTGGAAAATTTCGATACTAGCCTTGTTTTCTTTGGCCAATTTTTGCAAAGACCTGTTGACTTCGGCCATCGAGACTTTGCCGTACACGCCGGGCTCGCGTTTTCCCAGTAGATTCAAATTAGGCCCGTGAATCACCAGAATTTTTATCATTCGGCTCCCTGTGCCGTCGTCGTCTTGGAATCCATCGGCATCACCGCTTCCTTGAAACGAAAATGATAATCATGCCGGATAAAATAAATGATCCCTCCGATAACACTCAACAAAAACAACAGCCCCAACCATAAAATGCCCAGCGCTGCCGCATATTCCTTGCCGATGTAAGGGCCTAAAAAATAAATGTAGGCGCCTTCGCGAATCCCAAGGCCATTGAGCGACGGCAGCATGCTCACCAGGTGCACCACCGGCACCAATAAAAAAAAGTAAATCAATTCCGCATGCGCTCCCAGGGCCAACGCCATGGCATACAAAACCAAAATACTAACACTTTGACCGGCCACCGACAATGCCATCGCGCCCATAACGACCTGTTTATGATTTTTAAAATCATGCAGGTTGTCGTAAATTTCCCGCGCTTTTTGACCCATCCCAAACCGGGTCAGAATAACCTCAATAAAACGAAATTTTCGAGCCACCGAGCGGCTGAAAATAAGAAAAAAGCAAAACCCCGAAAAAATCAGAAGCGAGTACACCACAAACGGCACCAGGATGTTGTCTATTTGTTTCATGAAGAAAAACAATGTCAGGCTCGGGATCACGATGAATGTGAACAGCCCAAAAATTCGGTCCATCAAAACACAGGTCACGGATTTAACAGTGTTTTTTGTGACACGCGAGGCGCACATCGCTTTGACAATGTCCCCTCCCACCGACGTCGGCAAAAAGTTATTAAAAAAATACCCCACCAGCGTGAGGTTGGCCGCTTCCGGCAGTGATAAGGGCACTTCTTTGACTTCGAATATGAGTTGAAGACGCCGCGCCATCAGCCACACGGTAGAGAAAAAAACCAGCACCGAAGCACCCGCCAATAGCCGGTCCACGTTTTGAAGCGTGTGGCGGATCTTGGGGATGTCCTCGCGCATCAAGTATAGGAGAAGCGCAATGAACGCGAGGCTGATAAACCCCCGCAGTAAAATTTTATTCATGGATCATTTATTGTAACAGAGTTACAGGGGAATTCAACACCAGTCGCCTTACGCTTGATCTCTCAATGCTTGTGCGGCCAGTTCCGGCGGGGTGGGGTTGACATAAAAGCCGGTGCCAAGCTCAAAACCAGACACCTGAGTCAAATGTGGGATGATCTCCATGTGCCAATGAAAACTATCCGTTTGGTTTGCGCCAAGCGGCAGTGTGTGGATCATGAAGTTGTACGGCGGGTCGTTTAAAACTTTTTTGAGTTTTGACAGCACCCCTTTGAGCGCCTTGGCCATCGTTTGCAACCCCTCATCGCTGATGGCGTCAAAACTGGCCGCATGCGTTTTCGGCATCAGCCAGGTTTCGAACGGAAAACGTGAGGCAAAAGGGGCCACAACCACAAAATCACCCTCCGTAAGCACCGTGCGTGTTTTTTCCGAATTGTCTTGATTCAGCATGTCGCAAAAAACGCACCGGTCGCTAAATTCGGCGTATTGCACAGCACCCTTTATTTCCTGCAGCACGCGCGAGGGCACCACTGGCAGCGCAATGAGCTGCGAATGCGGGTGTTCCAAACTCGCGCCCGAATCCTGGCCGTAGTTTTTAAAAATTAAAATATATTTTAAACGCGGGTCCTTACGCAGATCCAGACACCTTTCCCGATAGACACGCAAAATGAGCTGCAGTTGCTCCAGGCTCATGTCCGCCATCTCTAGTTGATGGTCGGGCGTCTCGATGATTACTTCATGCGCGCCAAAACCACCGACTTTGTCATAAATACCTATGGCCGATTTTTCATTATTTTCTTCGATGCGAAGCGCGGGAAACTTGTTGGGAACAACGCGAATCTGCCACTCGGAGGCGTTTTTAGCTCCAGGCTTTCGGGCGTGGGACAAAATCTCAGGAGGCGTCATCGCCTCTTGACCCGGGCAAAAAGGACAGGTCTTGCTGGACTTTACGTTCTTTGGCACCGAAAACTCAAGCGTGGGACTTTCCTGGTTGACGATCACCCACCGACCGGTGACCGGATCTTTTCGCAGCTGTTTTGCGGGAATCGAGGTCATGGAGAAATCGTCGTCTGTCCCAAAAGGCCCGCTGCTTCCTCCGGAGGTGTGGGATTGATGTAAATACCCGTCCCCCACTCGAATCCTGCGCTCAAGGTCAAACGAGGCATGATTTGAAAGTACCAATGATAATCCAAGTCGATAGTTTTCCAGTAGCCGGCTTTGGCCTTATGCCGGTAGGGCGCGCTGTGCAGAATAACATTGTAAGGTGGATCGTCCAATAAAAGCCGGAGCTTTGATAAACATATTTTGAGAACCGCCGCCAAGTCCGCAAAATGAGCCGGATCCAAACGGCCAAAATCTGCTTGATGTTTTTTGGGAAGAATCCACATTTCAAATGGCGAGCGTGAGGCAAATGGGCAAAAAGCAAAAAAAGAATTATTTTCCGCCACTCGGCGCACCCCTTCAGAGGCTTCTTGTTTCAAGACATCGCAAAATACGCAGCGATCGCGCCTGTTAAAATAATTTTTCGCGCCCAACAGCTCTTCCTTGGCGCGCTTGGGCGTGATCGGCATCGCGATGACCTGCGAGCGCGAATGACGGACCACATCCTGCGCCGAGCCGGAAACCACGCCGTGATTTTTAAATAAAAGCGCGTAAGAAAAACGCTCGTCTTTTTCCAATTCATTGAAGCGCTGAACGTACACTCGAATCACGTCCTGGATAGCCTCTAGCGGAAGTTCGTTAAGATCATGCCGGTGATGTGGACTTTCGATAATTATTTCGTGACGGCCCACGGCCTCGCGCCAGTCATAAATTCCATGGCCATGCGACTCGCCTCCGTTAATCCCATCGGCTAAAATCGGCACACGGCTCACGATGGCACGCACCTGCCAGCCGGGCGTGTTGGGCGCCGTACCAGCCCTCCGAATGGCATAAACCTCGGACGTCGTCTCGGACTCGTGATTTTCACAAAAGGGGCACGCCCGCTCGGTGGTAATTTTTTTTGCGCGATACTCCATCGGCCGCCAACCCCTTTCGGTTGCCATGATCGTCCAATAGCCCACCACGGGATCCCGTCTAAGCTCAGGCACCGTTTTCTCCGGGCCTTAAATAATGCAGCAAATCCGTTGACCGGATAGTGCCCACCACTTTGCTGTTTTTATCCTGAAGAATCAGCACCTCGCATTTGGTTTCTTTGAATTTTCTCACCACATCGGCGAGCGTTGAATCTTTTGCGATTACGCAAAAATCTTTTTTGGCGATTTCGGAGGCCGCACGATCCAGTTCTTGTACTTGGAGGTTGGGCACCGCAAATTTTTCGAGATTCCGCACGTTCAAAAGCCGCCGGTTGATGTACTCATAAAACTGCGTCGAAAGAATGCGCTTGTAACTCACGGGAAGCGGAATGACCGGTTTTCCTTCGATAAAATCCAAATGCGAATGAAACGCGCAACCTCCAGAGCGTGAATCTATCGACAAAAGATAACGCAGCGAACTGTCAGGCAGCATGTGTTCTTCCGCTTGGGGAATTGCAGCCAGCGACACCAGTTCGTACACATTCTCTATCGAGATTTGAAGACCATTAAAACCCCGCGCGATTTGGTAGGAAAGGTTGCCGTCCTGGTCTTGGCACACCGGCGCATATTTTTCAAGCGTATCAATCGCGTCCGCTAAAAAAACGCCCAACGCGACGTCCGGGTCATACAGCACGCCGGCCATCACCATTGCCGCATCGTCGGATTGACCGGGGCCCACCCGGTGTCGAATATAAAAATATTTCTGCGTTCTAGGGTTTGGCGAGCCCTCGGTGCTCACGATCAGTCCACGCTTCGTGTATTCCGTTAGTTTTTCTTCATGGCTTTCATCGGCCAGCTTCTCCCCATCCAATTTCATCTCCAGCATCGTTTGGACGTCCACGATGTAGCAACGCCCACCTCCAATTTTTATCTGGTAAATTTTTTCCGCTTCCTTGCGCACATCCGGATTGTCCCGCAATCCTCCGAGATACAAGCCGCGCAAGATATCCCGAGCATTCACATGCCGGTCGAGAAAAAAATGAATGCCCAACAGCGGTTGGCCGTTTTCATTGATTAGCTTGTCACGCTTTTGGCCGTTCATCGTATCCAGGGCAAAATTAACGATGCCATCAATCAAGTTTTGACGCCTCGTTTTGATTTCCTCGGGGTCGTGCCCCAGCGCGTGCACCACGTCATCGATAGTCGTATTGACAAAAGTGCGGTTGGCAAACACGCCAGCCCCGTTGTGAGCGCGGCCCTCCAACGACTGCATAAAAAGCAATTCTTCGATTTCAGGGGTGGTTTCCAGATGTTCGTAGGATTTGAGCAGATCGTAGTCGGCCCGGATCAGTTCCTTTGGCGCGACGGAATGTAAATGCATAATGCGCCCGATTATAACACGAGGTTTCGTTTATTCAAGCAGTTCGCCGGCTTTGAGAGGAAAACCCCGGACAAACTCTTTCCAACCCACGTCCCGTCGGCCTTCTACTTGCAGCTCTTCAAGTTTGAGCAAGGTCTTTGCGCCCGCCGACACAAGAATGCCGTCGTTGCCCGAAACCTTCAACACAGTGCCGGGCACAGTCGCTTCGTATGCCGGCGCGGCCTGAGCCTTGCAAAGAATAATCCTTTTGCCTTTTAAAAAAAAGAATGTGCCTGGCCAGCCGCGGTAAGCGCGCACTTTGGCATCTATCTTATTGGCGCTTTCACGCCAGTTTATCCTCCCATCCTCTTTGGTAATTTTCTGTGTATAAGAAGCTTCTTTTTCTTCTTGAGGCGTTAAAACTGGCGCGCCTTTTTCCAATGCATCGAGCGCCTCGAGCATCGATTGGGCCGCCAAAATACTCAAACGCTTGGCCAAATTTTCGATCGTTTCTTTGGAATCCATGAGAAATTTATTTTTCAAAAGGATCTCGCCCGCGTCTAAACGTTCGACCATTCTCATGATCGTGATGCCCGTTTGACCGTCTTCATTGAGAATCGCCGCCTGCATGGGCGAGGCGCCGCGATATTTTGGAAGAAGCGACGCGTGGACATTGATAGGCATCAGACGCGGCAACTCCAGTACCTCTTTTTTTAATAAGACTCCAAACGAGACCACGACAAATATGTCGGCGTTCAATTCTTTGAGCGTCAAAAGCAGTTGCGACGGATGCTCCTTAAAAAAATCATGGTAGAGGAAGTCATGGTCCATGGCCCACTGTTTGATGGGAGAAGCCTGGACTTTTAAATTCCTGCCACGGGGTTTATTCGGAGTGGAAATGATGGCTTTCAAGGTATGTCGACTACGGGCCAGCGCCTCAAGGGCAGGAAGCCCGAAACTACTGGTCCCAAAAAAAATGACGGTCATGCTTTCGAAACGGCGGCCCGTTCAATCAACTTTTTTTTCACCCGTTGGCTCTTTATCAGCCCCAAGCGGTCCACAAACAAAATGCCGTCCAAATGGTCAATCTCGTGCTGAAAAATGCGCGACAATAGCCCTTCGCCCTTGATTTCCACGTTTTTTCCGTCCAGCGTCATCGCGCGCATCCAGACTTTCTTCGCACGTTTGACCGGTTCATAAAATTCCGGAACGCTCAAGCAGCCTTCAAACTCCTTGATCGTGCCTTCTTTTTTGACCAGCACAGGGTTAAAAAAAACTAGTTCCTTGCCGCGCACCTGATCGACGCTGGCCACAAAAATCCGCTTCAAAACGCCGACTTGATTGGCCGCCAGGCCTACGCCTTGCTCCACGTGCATGGTATCAATCATGTCGCGCACCAGACGCCGCTCAGCATCCGTGATCTTTTGCACTTCTCGCGCGCGCGTTTTGAGCACAGGGTCGGGAAATTTAAGCACCGGCAATACCGCCATTTTACCTCCTGATTATGAAGGGCTATTTTATCATGAAGGCTATTGCGGGTCTACATCGATGGTCAAAGTAATTCCCGCTTTTTTGAATTTGGCCAATGTTTCATCCAAGTATCGTCGCATGATCGCTATTTCCGGACCCTTCAGATAAAAATTCCACAAATAAAAACCGTGTTGCTTGGATACAAGGCAAGGGGCTGGACCCAAAATTTTTATCTCGGAGTTTGCCAGAGCCGTTTGTAAATCCCGCGACAAACCAAGGACCTGGCGCACCACTTCTTTTTCATTCTTGCCCTTGGCTATCACCTGCACCAGCCGGGAGAAAGGCGGCATCTGAAGTTCTTTTCGAATCATTATTTCTTTCTCGTAAAATTCGAGAAAATCGTGGTCCTTTGCGCTTTGTATCGCATAGTGGGATGGCACGAACGTTTGAATCAGCACCTTGCCCGGAATATCGCCGCGGCCGGCCCGTCCAGCCACCTGAGTCAAAAGATCGAACGTGCGTTCGCTGGCCCTGAAATCAGGCAGATGAAGCGCTGTATCCGCTGAAATAACGCCAATCAATGACACGTTTGGAAAATCATGGCCTTTGGCGATCATCTGCGTGCCGATCAAAATATCGATTTCTTTTTTTTTGAAGGCACGTAAAATCGTTTCGTGCGCATCTTTGCGCGAAGTCGAGTCCGTATCCATTCGTTCCGAGCGAGCCTCGGGGAAAAGTCGGCGCGATTCCTGCTCCACTTTCTGTGTGCCTGTGCCGAAATAATGCAGATAATTTTTGCTGCATCCGGGACACAAACGGGTCGGTGAAGTACGGTAATGGCACACATGGCATATCAACATCGTGACATCAAAATGAAAAGCAAGGCTAATGCGGCAGTTGGGACAACTCATCACGTATCCGCAAGAAGAACAGTGAAGATATGTAGAGAACCCACGGCGGTTGAGCAGCAGCATCACCTGTTCTTTTTTGCTTAGCGAGTCTTTCACGGCATTTTCAAGAGCCACGGAAAAAATTCGTTCGTGTTTTGATTCACGCTGACGGCGCATATCCACGATTTCAACAATAGGCAGTGGCCTGTTTTCGATGCGCTCAGGCAGCGCAACGAGCAGACTTGCGCCTTGTTGGGCTGCATAATAGGTTTCCAAAGACGGCGTCGCGCTGCCAAGCACCAGCACCGCTGCTTCAATTTGGGCTCTTTTGGCGGCTGTTTCTCGTGCGTGGTAACGGGGGGTTTCTTCCTGCTTGTAGGATGTTTCATGCTCTTCGTCAATCACGATGAGACCGAGATTTTGTACGGGACTAAAAATTGCCGAACGAGCACCCACCACGACCTTGGCAGCGCCGCTGCGGATGCGATGCCATTCCTCCACGCGACGCGCTTGACTCAATCGGCTGTGAATCACGGCCACGCATTGGCCGAAGCGCGAAATAAAACGGTCCACGGTTTGCGGTGTCAAAGAAATCTCGGGAACCAGCACGATGCTCGATCGTGATTTTAGCAGAAGCTCTCGGATGACATGCATGTAGACTTCTGTTTTGCCGCTGCCAGTAATCCCGTAAAGAAGTGTCGTGTCAAACTTACCGGTGCAGCACTGGCCAAGAATTTTTTGGTAGGCTTGTTGCTGTGCCTCGGTCAGCGCCAGGTCTTGTGGGTTGACAATATCACGCACATGCTCGCTTGGTTTGGCGCGGCTTTTCATGTACAACTTGCCGCGTTTAAATGGCGCCGGCAACGCCGCCTCGATCGCTTGTCCCCACCCGCAGGCATAAGTGTCGGCTATCCAGCGCGTCAGCTGTAAAAGCGGCTGGTCTAAAACTGGCGCTTCGTCAATCACGGATTGAATTTCTTTGGATTTCTCCACAGCCGGCGTCTGAGACAATCCGACAATGTAGCCAACCATTCGGCGAGTGTTTACCGGCACGTAAACTCTTTTCCCCAGCGCGACGCAATCGGTCAGCGAATCCGGAACAGAATATTGAAAGGAGGTTTTAGAGGGAATGCCCAGCGCGACGTCAACAAAACGGGTTTTCAAAAAATTCCTAGTTCTTTCATGATTTTTTGCATATCTTCCCACACTAATTTTTTATCCATGGGATTGCGAAGCAAGTACGCGGGGTGAAAAGTCGGCATCACGCGTGTGTGATGAGCTTCAAAAAATCGTCCGCGCAAACGGCTAATCGGCTCCTCGCTTTGAAGAAGAGTCTGCGCCGCAAACTTTCCCAATGCGCAAATGACTTTGGGCCTGATAATCTCGATTTGCCTCATTAAAATGGGGTTACAGGTCGCCATTTCTGTCGGAACAGGGTTGCGATTGCCCGGTGGCCGACACTTGAGACAATTGGCGATGTAGACTTTGTCACGTGTGAGCTTCATGGCCTGGATGATTTTGGTTAAAAGCTGCCCCGCAGCACCGACAAATGGCAGACCCTGTTGGTCTTCGTCAAATCCAGGCGCCTCCCCGATGAACATGAGATCGGCTTCGGGATTACCGGCCCCAAAAACCAGCTGGGTGCGTGTGCGACTCAAGGCGCACATCTGACAATTTTTAAACTCCTTTTCAAGCGCAGCCAACGCTTCTGATTTGCCGACGCGCTTGCGCTGTTGCGTCGGCAACTCCTCCAGGCCAAACGCGAGTTCGGACTGCAAATGCTGGGTAAGTTGACGACGCAGCGAAGAATCACTCATATTTTTCCAGCGCAAAACGAATAATGTCCGGCGCGGCCTTTGGGCGACCCAACCGCAACGCAGCCCCGGCGCATTCTTTCAAGAATTCTGGAGAATCTGTCAATTCCGTAGCCAGACGCACCACATCTTTTAACGTGCCGGCTACCCGCGCGGCTCCCTGCCTGGCCATGGAGCGGGCATTTTTGGTTTCTTGCCCCGGCACCGAACCAAAAAGAATCATGGGTTTTCCTAGGCACAAGCTTTCAGTCACGGTCAGTCCGCCGCCTTTTCCAATTACCAGATCCGATGCGGCCATCAGCTCATGAATATTATCCACGAAACCGAAAACATGAAGCAGAGGATTTTTCTCTGCAACCGCGCGAAGATTAGCCAATAGGGGGTGGTTTGTTCCACAAACCACCAGAAGCTGTATAAGTTTTTGCGAAATTAGAAAGTTTTTTACCAATGACTCCAGCGATCCCACCCCCGCCCCGCCGCTGGTAATAAGTGCCGTAAAGTGGTCCGCGTTCAGACCTAGTTTTGTTCTGACGACTTGCTTTGAAATCAATTCTGTAAATTTTTTTTCAATGGGAATTCCCGAAGCCAGGATTTTTTTAGATAAAACCCCGCGTTTTTTTAAATCTTCCTCCGTGTCCTGTGAACCTACGGCGTACGCGTCCACTCCCGTGCCCAGCCAAAACGAATGGGCCAAATAATCGGTAATCACGCAAACCAGACGGGCGTTGCACATCCGTTTCCGTTTCAAATAGCTTATAACTTCTACGGGTAAAAAATGCGTTGCAATCACGATGTCGGGTTTTTCTTGAAAAACCAGTGCTTCCAAGCGTTTGGCCGCCCAGTGATTTACCAGTCGTCGGATGGGCCGAATAAAAAAATAAACCGACGGAATGTCCGTCAGAGCGTAAATGAACCCCCATAGCCACGGAAAATACCGAATAAGAAACAGATAGGTCTTTTTGTAGCCCCGACCAAAAATAGGCCTCGTTAAAACAAGCGTGTCGTAAAGCTTGACCTGCTCACCAGGCAGCATGTCCAAACAAGCTTGCTCAAGCGCCCGCGCCGCTTTTTCATGGCCGTAGCCTGCGGATGCGTGAAGAATTAGGATTTTTTTTGTAAAATCCAACGCGCGGCCTCCCATAAGTCTTTTTTGATCACATGCGGTTTTTTTAAAAAAATCTGGACGTCTTTTTTTTTCGAACGGCCGGAAAGCACTAGGATCGTTTGGCAACCAATCGCGTGCCCGGCTGTCATATCTTCCTGGGAATCTCCGATAAAGTAAACCTCGGGGCGTTTCAGGCGAAGTCCTTTCATTGCTTTTTCAAAAAGAAGCGTCTTGGGTTTCTTGCACGCACAGTGATCTGATTTTTGATGCATGCAATAATAGACTTTATGGATCTTTCCCCCGGCGCTTTGAATCTTTTTTAGCATTCGGTTGGTCAAGCGCATTAAACCAGCTTTGGTGATCAAACCTCGCGCGACGCATCCTTGGTTGGAAACAACAACCAGCCGGAAACCTTGCTGGCTGAGAAGTTTTATCCCCTGAAGCGCTCGCGGCACAAAACTAAATTTCTTTTCGTCCACGACATAGACGCCTTTGCCGGGAAACTTGTTGATCACGCCGTCGCGGTCAAGAAAGACTAGCCGCATGCTGCTCCCAAAAAAATTTGGATTCCTGAAAAATTTTTTCCGCTGTCAGGTCTTTCATGCACTGCTCGTCAATCGGACATATTTTTTTGTAACAAGGCGCGCAGGAAATATCCGAAATAATTTTATGTCCGCGGCCATACAGTTCGATTTCAGCCGCGCAAGTAGACGCAAAATAAGCCACCACCGGCGTCTGGACAGCAATAGCGATATGTAGGGCCGTCGTGTCACCGGTGACCACCAGGTCACAGGTTTTGACCAGTGCGGCAAACGTCTTGATCGGATGGCTTCCCGTCAAAATGATCGGGCAGACAGTTTTTTTTTGAATCAAACGATTTCTTTCGATCTCGTCTTGTCCGCCCAAAAGAAAGACGGTGGCTTTCAGTTCTTCATGAAACAGTTCGGCAAGTTTTGCGTAGGTTTCGATCGGGAGTTTTTTTCCGGCAAATCGTGCGCCGCTTCCCGTGTTGAGTCCCACAATCGGCCGGCGCAAGATTGCAGGTTCGACCCCAAGTTTCTTCAAAACCCCGCCAGCGCGCGCCAGCTCCGTGTTTTCCAAAGAAAACAGGTAGGACTCTTGTTGGAAACGCAGCCCCAACTGCTCAAAACTGATTTCCTGATATGTTTTTTTATTTTTTCTGAACTTTAAATCATCGTCAACGCCCAATCGATAGGCGTACTCACTTAAAGAATCGGCGGGCGCCAACTGCCCATGGATATCGCGCACAAAACCCATTTTTTTTTCAGCCCTGGCCGTCGCCATGAGCTCCGTGGCCTCAGGTTCCTTGTCCAAATTGACGGCGATGTCAAATTCAACAGTCTTGAGCCACCGTTGCGTTTTGGCCGAGGAGTCCATCAAATGGTCGATGAGAGGATTTCCCGAAAGAACCTCCCAATGAGGGGCATCCACAATCCAGGTGATTTCAGACCGGGGATATTTTTTCTTCAACGCCGTCAACAACGGCGTGGTGCGTAGCACATCGCCCAACGCTCCAAGCTTGATCATCAGGATCTTCATGAGTTTTCTTTTAGCGCATCCAGTTTTTTTATTTCCAGAAGCTCCCAATACTTCGCCCAGTTGACAAAATGCACCCACGCAAAAAGCACGGAAAATATAAAGCCATGCGTGCCGTCCAGAAAACCCCTTTTTCGAATATAAAATTTAAAAAAACGTTTCAGCGGTTTAATTTTTAGGTTAAACCACAGTTCCTTGCCCGACAAAATGCCGCATTCTTCGCGCTTGGCCAGCGCTTCCCGGGTCGAATAACCGTTGTGGCGATTGACGAACTGACTAATCGATGTGAAGGGATAATGCTCAATGGCCGCATCCATTTTGCCGACCGACCCTTGCACTTTCAACGCCTCGTGAATCACCCCGTCATAATGCGCTTTTTCGCGCCGAAATAAATGAAGGCTGTAGTGATACCATCCTCCATGCCGCATGAAATGCCCCAAAAAAAAATTCTTTTTATGAAATTCGAACGCGTTATGAAAAGAGTTTTTTTCGAGCAATTTGAGCACCGCCTGACCAAACTCCGGCGTGGCGCGTTCATCGGGGTCGATGTGCAAACACCAATCGCTGGTGGCCTTGCTCGTGCCAAGATTCCGTTCGGTGCAAAAACGGTAGCCATCCCAACGGTTTTGATACACCTTATCCGTGTATTGCCGACAGATATCCACCGTCTGATCGCTACTGAAGCCATCGATCACGACGATTTCGTCCACCCAGCCGGCCACGCTTTTGAGCGTGCCTTCGACGAGCGCCTGGCAGTTTTTCGTCATGATCACGGCCGTGATCGTTTCACGAACGCTTGTCAGGGGCTGCTCCGTGCGGGAACTGGCTTCGTTTGAGTTCCCAGTGCTTGGCATAGGACAAAAATTGATACATGCCCGAATTCACGGCCAGAAACAGGCCGATGACCCCGTCCTTGTATCCTTTTTTTGAAATATACGCTCTCCAAAAACGATCGATCATTTTTCTGACGATGGAAAAAACTCCTACGCGGCGATTTTCGCGCAACCATTTTTTGGCTTCCAAATCCGTCTGCCGGTCAAGTTTTGCAATCGCGTCCGTAAAATCGCGGTAAGTGTAATGCAAAATATCGTTTTTGAGCACACCACGAGGATCGGACATGTAGGCCTGCGGATGCACTTCGGCCTGCTCGTCATAACGGAACTGGCCCTTTCGAAAAAGCCTCAGTTGCGCCGATGGATACATACCACCGTAACGCACCCAGACATTGCCCATAAAATTGCGCCGTGGGACCGTGTAGCCATTGCAATCAGGATTTTTTTCCAGAGTTTCTATGATTTCTTGCTTCAATTCCGGCGTCACGCGTTCATCGGCGTCCAGACTAAATACCCAATCATGGCCGGCCAAACCGTAAGCGTAATTGCGGTGCTTTCCCTCGATATCCATTTTGCGCTTAAACACCTTAGCGCCGTGAGCGCCGGCCACCTCTACCGTGTTGTCCGTCGAGTCGTCATCGACCACGATGATTTCATCGGCCCAATCCACGCTTTTTAAGCAATCGGCCAAGCGAGTGCCCTCGTTTTTTGTGATCACCACCACGGACAATTTTATTTTCTCGGCCATGCTTGCGTCCTTTTATGATTTCTTGAGGATATCATATTTTTTGCAGCGCCGCGGACACTTTTTCCACGGAAAGCTCCTCCAGGCATCGCCGCTGATTCAGACATGGAGGAAAATAAAATTTTTGGTAACACGGACGGCACCAAACGGCTTGGGTCAAAACCTCTCCAATCGAATCGGCGCCATAAGGACCATAAACGTTCTCGTCCACGGGTCCGTAGATAGAAACCGTTTTTACCCCCAGCGCGTTAGCCAAGTGCAGCAATCCGCCGTCGTTGCAAAGCAAAAAACGGCTGCGCTCAATGAGTGCGGCGGCTACTTCAAGACTCTGGTCCGCCGCTAGCACTGCTGGAACCGTAAGAGCGCTCTTCACATCGTTTAAGAGTGCTTTTTCCTCCACCTCTCCCAATATCAGTGCTGTGGCGCCACTGCCCCGTGCGTACTCGTTGATGACCTTTGCAAATTTTGCCGGCGCCCACTGCTTATATGACGCGTTTGTCCCCCAGCTTTTTCCCCCGCCCGGCGCCACGGTAAAAAAAACTGTCGAGTCCTTAACCCCCTGCCGAGCCAAAAAATCAAAGGCCTTTTTTTTGGCTGTGTCAGAAACAAATAACGGCAGTCTTGAAGAAACGGGTCGCCACTCCAGTCCCAGATGCCGCAAAAGGTCCAACTGCCAGTCCACCACATGTTTTTTTTCATAGCCGGCAAAGCTGGTTTTCTGCGTGAGCCACCGTCCGCGATTCTTGAAGTCAAATCCGATGCGCCGGCGAATGCCGATGCAGGCGGCCGCAAAACTAAATTCACGCCCCAAGGACAAATCAAATATCAGGTCATAATGTTCTTTTTTTATTTCTCCGGCAAAATTAAAAATTTTTTGAACAAACCTCACGGGATTCTTAAACCTCAACCCGCGAAACTCATCGCGGTTGAATTTATGACAGACATCAATGGATCGGTTCATGCGCAAAAGCTCGATGGTTCTCTCATTGCCCATAAAACCGATTTCCACCTGCGGCCAGTTTCGCTTGATCGCCTCTGCCAAATACATGGAAAAAATCGCATCCCCAATGCCAAAGGGATTCACCAGCAATATTTTTTTAAAGGAAATGCTGGACAAGTTCCCAGGCCTCCTGGACACTGATTTCATTGATAGATTTAAAAATCACTTGGCTTTTGCCATCGCGAGGTCCCCAGCGCGCGGGATTGCAGCCCTGTACATTCTTGGCATAAAATGCAACCACCGGTTTTCCGCTCATCCATGCCACATGAACGGGACCGCTGTCAGAGGAAACCAGTGTTTTGACTTGCGGATTTCTAAAAAAGGCCGCAAGCTCTTTGAGCGTAAGCTGTCCTGTCAGATCCACCGGTGGTTTTGAAAGTTGTTGGACAATTTCGCGGGACAAATCAGTCTCCTCCTGCCCTCCAATCAAAACCACGCGACAGCGATTGTCGGCCTGTAAACGCTCGCAAAGCTCGACAAATCGCTGACTGGGCCATCTTTTTTGTGGATTGCTCGTTCCCGGATGTACGGCAATCTTGGGAATAGTCGCATCATCGGCAGACAACAAAGCACAAATTTTTTCCTCAGATTTTTTATCTTCGGGCATCACCCACTTCCCGTCCCAGGCGACATCCGAAACAAGCGCCACCAGATCAAGGTTGTTATCAATTTCGTGCCGCGCGGATTTGTCTTTGGTATCGGGTAGCGAACGATTTAAAAAAAAGGGCCATTTTCTGCGCCAACCGACGCGAATAGGAATAGCGCTTAAAAAAGACAAGCTATGAAAAAACTTGGAAGGATTGGATATGACGGCCAAATCAAAACCAGCGGCATGAATTTTACGGATAAGCTCCCATTGTTTGCGGTAACTTTGCAACAGTTGGCCGCTGCCAATGGCCATCACCTCATCCAAATCTGGGTGGTCTTTGAAGAACTTCGAAATAGATTGGTCTAGCAATAACGTTATCCAAGCCTTAGGGTACGCCTGCCGTAGCACTCGAAGCGACGGCAGATTCATCAAAACATCTCCCAAACGATCGTTACGAATAAATAAAATCCGGTGAATCGGTCTCACTGGACTGTTTTTTCCGAAATTTTTTTGGCTGCCAGCACCAGTCCCATGGTCAGCCATAAAAGGCTCACTAGTCTCAGCGACTGAAGATCCGTGTCCGTGGCGCTGTGAATCAAAAAAGATAAAATTCCTAGCGTCAGCGAAAACGCCGCCGCCGAAAGAAATTCGTCTTGATATTTCGGCGGCGCTTTGAAGGCCTGCGAAAAAAAACAAACCAGGACGCCCAAAAACGCGATCAGCCCCAGCCATCCGGTCTCGGCGGCAATTTGCAAATAACCGTTATGAGCATACTGATTATCGGTATAAAAATCTTTTGATTTAAAACGGGGCTCGACTTTCGCGTAGGTATTGACACCGTATCCAAGCCAGGGACGCTCTCCAACCATCCGAAGCGCCTCGCCCCACAACTGCCGTCTCTCGGTTATTGTTCCGTCTTTGATATTCCACAGCGAAGTGATCCTGCCTTCCAACGGCGCTGGTGAAAGAAAAAAGATAAGTGCCAGCGCCACAAATAGCGCCAGTATCACCAGGCGACTTCGCTTTAAAATCGCCATCAAGATACATGCAAAAGCCACCGCAAGCCAAGCGCCTCTTGAAAAAGTCCACAAAAGACATGTGCCGAGCACCAAAGCGCCTCCAAAATACAACCCGCGCTGTTTCCATGATTTATTTCCAACCGCATAAGACATCATGCCTAAAAAAATAAAGATCACCAGGGACAAGTAGGCCGAAAAATCATTCGCATGACGAAATGGTCCTGTCACGCGCATGATCTCCTCCGTGTAATGGGTCATGCTACGGTTGCGTAAAAATTCCACATTGAAAAAACCCTGTACCAGCGCATCTAGCCCTATCAATAACGCGCCGGCGGCAAACACGTAGAATACTTTTTTAAATTTACCCTCGTCGTCTACCACGTACACCACAAAAAAACTCATCAGCACGCAACGCAGCACGCGAAAAACACCTCGCAACGAGGCTGCTGCATACTCAGACCGCGTCAAGGACAAAATCACCGTCAGCAAATAAAGACCGACTGCCACCGCAAATATATTTTTAAAAATATCGTATCTTTTTTCCAAAACAACAAGCAACAAAGAAAAAACTAAAAAAACACCGGAGAAAATCTCAAAAAAAGAATTTGAAAAAGAGGACGCAACAAAAGCGCCCAATAGCGGCCAAAGTGCCAGGGACTTGGCTTGCTTAAAGTCTATTTCAATAGGCATTGCGTCTGGCAAACAACGTCAAAAACAAAATCTTGATGTCCAAAAAAAGCGACCAATTTTCTATGTAATAAAGATCGTACTTGGTCCTCTCTTGGATCGATGTGTTTCCGCGAAGGCCATGCACTTGCGCCCAGCCGGAAATGCCCGAGCGTATTGAGTGGCGCGCCATGTATCGCGGGATATCTTCTTTGAACTGACTGGCAAAAAAAGGTCGTTCGGGCCGGGGCCCCACAAGGCTCATGTCGCCCACAAGCACATTCCACAATTGAGGCAATTCATCCAAATTATTTTCACGTAGAAAAGTCCCTGCCTTCGTACGCCGCTCATCATTTTTTTTTGCCCAAACGGGGCCCGTCTGCGCTTCCGCATCCGAACGCATGGTGCGAAACTTATAAAGAATAAAATGCCTTCCGTCCTGCCCTATTCGCTCCTGGCCAAAAAAAACAGTTCCTTGGGAATCCAATTTAATAAAAATTGCAATCAATAAAAATATCGGCGAAAGAACGATGAGCGCGCCCAAAGAAAATAGAATATCCATCGCGCGCTTCAGAACACGGTTCTCCCAGTCGGACAGCGGAGAATCTATAAAAGAAAGGATGGAAACCCCTCCCAGATACGAAACTTTCATCTTGGCCGTGATCAGTCCAAAAATATCGGCGATCCAGTGAAAAGAAACCATTTCTTTTTCGCATTGATAAAGTATCTGCAGCACTTTTTCATTCGGCAAATTCGGCTGGGACAACACCACTTCATGCACCTGGTGTTGTCTGTCCAAGTGAGCGGGAAGCTCATCCACGCGCCCCAAAATGGGGATAGATGCAAAAAATTCGCCGGGTGTGAGCGCATCATCCAAAATGCCGACAATTCGCGTGATAAAACGTGGGTTCCGTTTATAGAATTGCGCGAGCTTCTGGGTGCTTTCGTCAGCGCCCAGCACCAGCACATTCCGGAAACTGTCGCGCCTGCGGTCAATATTGATCAGGAGAAGAGCCAGCAAAGAACGCGCCCCGTAAACGCCCGGCGCGACCACGATGCCCAAAAGAACTAGAAAAGTGCGTGAGTAGCTAAAACCGCGGATGAAAAACGTGATTGCCATTAGAACCAGCGTGCCGGCAAACACGGCTTTAAACACTTTCCAGGCCTCCTCGGCGGAAGTGAGCTGCCGGCCGGGGCGATACAAGCCATAAAATCTCAGAAAAAAAACAAAGATCAACACCATGAGGTGAAAAGCTCTGAAATAGGCGTGATAATTGGCGGGGGCTAGAAGATTTTGAAAATAACCGCTTTTGAACCGTAGCCAAAAAGCCCCATACAGCCAAAGGTAAATCACGGCAACGTCCAAACAAAGCCATGCCCAGGGAAGAAAACTGTCCCGCCGGCGTCTGTGTTTCAGAATCATCGCTTCACCTGCAACGGGAAAGAAGCTGGCGTTGGATCATGCTTTTCATTTCCATTTGAAATCTCTCTTTTGAAAAACGCTCGGCATTCCTGCGCGCGGATTCCGCCTGCAAAGACAGGCGCTCAAAACGCTGCACCGCTTCCACCAAACTTTCCTCTTTAGATTCATAAAAAAAGACGCCTGTTTCGTTCTCCAAAATAGTCTCCAATGCTCCCCCGCGACCGAAAGCGATGACAGGACAGCCGCAGGCCTGCGCTTCCACGGGCACAATGCCAAAGTCTTCTTCCCCGGGAAATATCAATGCACGTGACTTGCGGTAATGGTCCCTCAAAACGCTATCCGGCTGCCACCCCAAAAATTGAATATTTTTTTTAGCCAGTTTCTCGAGCTTTTTGCGGTCGGGACCGTCACCTATGACCATGAGTCTTTTGCCTAGCCGGTTGAACGCGCGCACAGCCATGTCTATCTTTTTATAAGGCACCAGTGCCGAAACCACAAGATAGACATCCTCGGCCTCTGTTTTGCCGTCTGGCGCGTAGTAAACCGTGTCCGCTGGCGGATAGATTACATCGGATTCGCGTTTGTAGTGCTTTTGTATCCTTTGGCGCACGTGTTGCGAGATGGCCACAAAGTGATCAACGCCCTCATTCGACTCAATATCCCATTTGCGGAAATACTTCAGCGTGCGAGCAATCAGAAATCGGGAAAATGGTTTCATCCCTCCAAAATATTCGTCGAAAAACCCCCAGGCATAGCGTGCAGGCGTAAAGCAATAACAGATATGCAGCGCTTGCTTGTTCTTCCGAATCCCCTTGGCCACGCAGTGGCTGGTGGATAAAATCAAATCGTATTTTTTTGGTTTTAAAAACCCAGCGGCCCAGGAATAAAATGGCAAATAGTACCGGTAACGTTTGTCAATGGATGGAAAACGCTGTAGCGGCGAAGAAATGATGGCGTGGCGCGCAATTTTATCTGAAATCTTTCCTTTTTCATAAAACAGTGTGTAAATCGGGGCATCCGGATATAGTTCGCAAAGCACTTCCAAACATTTCTCGCCTCCACGCATTCCATTCAACCAGTCATGCGATAGGGCGACTTTGGCAGTCTGCTGAAAAAGCCTCATCTGCGTCGTTGCGGGCCTGGCGCCCTTGTCAACGTACCTTCCGGTACGTCTTCGGCGCGCACTCGGCTCGCGTCTAGCATCTGAGACTTTTTGAGCAGACTGCAGGTTTTCATTTTAATACCCTCTCGTAGACATTGAGTGTTCGGGCGGCTGTTTTATCCCAGCTAAATTTTTTTGCTTGCAAGAATCCATCCGCGCGCATTTTTTGACGCAAGTCCCTGTTTTGTAAGACATTATATAGAAGCTCTTTTAAGTCGTCAACGCGCTCTGGGTCGAACAGACGCCCGGCCTGCCCTACCACTTCCGGTAAGCTGGCACGATTGGACGCCAACACCGGTGTCCCGCAAGCCATAGCCTCCAACACCGGCAACCCAAACCCTTCCCATAATGAAGGCAGCACGAACACCTCCGCAAGATGATACAGCGACACCAGCTCTTCGTCGCCGATTACGCCGATCGCTTTTACAAAAGAACTGCTGTTTTTGATCAAGCGGAGAAGCTCTTTTTCTTTTTCGTCTTGGCGGCCCACGAGCAGCAATTCGTGAGGGATTCCTTTGTCTTTGCGCAGCTCTTGAAGGACATGGATCAATCGCGCGACATTTTTGTGTGCTTTGAGAGAACCGACAAACAACACGAACGGCCTCGCCAAAGAATATTTCTTTTTAATTCGTTCGAGGTCCTCAACAGCACCGACAGGCTGAAATACAAACGACACCGCCTCGTGCGTGACAAAAATACGGTTTTTCAGTTTTGGAAAATGTTCAAGCAAATCTGCTTTGGTGTATTCGGATACCGCCAACACGGCATGAGCCTTTTTTTCAATTTGCTTGAATAAATAATTCACATACGCGCGCCCGAGGTGCGAGCCGCTGTGCTTAGCGTCTTTCAAATACACCAGATCATGCACGGTGACGACCAGCTTCCCCGACCCCATCACCGGAATATTAAAATGGGGCACGTGTAACAAATCCGTTTTTTTTGAAAAAGAAAAAAGCTCCCACTGTTCGGCCAAACTGTAAATGGACGAGAACGAATTTTGAAATTCGACGTCATCCTGCCGATGCGCGAGGCTTCTCCGAACGCTTTCGGACGTGAGTAGACGAAACGTGACATCGGGCTTCTGGCGGAGCATCGCAAAATAAAGCTCGCGCAAATAACGGCCGATGCCCGCATGCGCCCACATCCTTAAGTCTATTCCAATGCGGCGTCTTTTATTATTCATGGCTTCTTTCCAAAATCCAGCGCAGCACCTGTTCCGGATCGATGCCGGACATGCACGGATGGCCTGGGACGGGGCAGTCCAGTTTATGGCAGGGTGAACACGGAACGGGATTTCTCAAAAAATCCGCATTTTCTTCCAAAGATTTCCACTGTTCAAATTCGTTGGTGCCACTGTAAAGAAACAG
>CAZVNB010000062.1:0-4896 GCA_964628355.1 uncultured Planctomycetia bacterium
GCTTCCGGCGTGCGCCGGGCCGGAATCTGCGCAATGCGCTTTCCGAACACGGCAACGCCATTGGGCGCCGTGTAGCCGCCGATCATCAATTGATAATGCGGCACGGATTTGGTATCTACGGTTTTCGAGGCGCCGTGAAAACCGATATTCGCGATGTGATGCTGGCCGCAAGAATTGGTGCACCCGGAAATTTTGATCGAAACGTCCCTGAACGTCGCGTCCGACCCATAACCATTCTGGAAAATTTTACTCATTTCAAACGCAAGGCCTTTGGAGTGCGTGATCGCGATTTGGCAGGTGTCAGCACCTGGGCAGCGCGTGATGTCTGTGACGGTTTCGGCGCCTTTAAGCGCAAGCCCGAGCGGCTCTAGCTGCATATAAAGCGCTTTCAGCGATTTTTCCGGCGCCCAATGAAGCAAGATATTTTGCGCGATCGTGGTGCGCAGACGCCCGCCGCAAAAAACGCGGGAGATTTTGGCAAGAGAACGCATTTGCTCAGGGTTAATATCACCCAGCGGGCAACGCACATTGACGGCGAAAAAACCTTTTTGTTTTTGCTCGAAGGTGTTTGTTTTTTTCCAATCGTCAAACCCGGCAATCATCGCGGGCGCATCGGTGGGAGGAGGAACTTTTAACAGGGGCGCGGTATATTCCTCAAGATTCAATTTCCAAAACGCCTCACGGCCGGAACCCGTCATGACCACTTGCCGGCGCTCGCTCAAAAATTCCTGACGGAAGGTTTCGATCCCCCATTTGGCCACCAGGTATTTGATGCGCGCGCGATTTTTGTCTTTGCGCTCCCCGTTTCTATCGAATAAACGGATCACGGCCTCGGCCGTCGGCAAAAAAAGTTCGGTGGGAATAAATTCTTCCAGAAGTTGCGCCGGAAACGGCGTGCTGCCGAGTCCTCCGCCGACATAAACTTTGAACCCCTTGATTTCTTTGCCGTCTTGCATTTTTTTCTGCGCCACGAAGCCCAGATCATGGATACCGATCTTAGCCCAATCTTCGTCGGGGCTGGACTCAAATGCGATTTTAAATTTACGCGGAAGAGTTTGGCAAACCGGATTTCTTAAAAAATAAAGACTCAGCAGATCCGCATAAGGCACCACATCGAACACTTCGCTCGGTGAAATGCCCGAATAATGCGAACAACTAACGTTGCGCACCGTGTTGCCGCAGGCTTCACGGGACGTCAGCCCCACTTCCATGAGTTTTCTTAAAATCATGGGAACGTCCGTTCTTAAAATTTCATGCAGTTGTATGGCTTGGCGTGTGGTGACGTGCGCGAGTTTGTTGGGCGCGTATTTTTCCGTGATGTCGGCAATGCGCTCCAGCTGCAGCGCGTTCATATTCCCGTAGCGGATTTTGATGCGAATCATGTGGCGGTTTTCAGCGCCGCGGATGCCGTAAATGCCGTTGTTCAAACGGAATCTTCGGAAGTCATCCGGATCAAGCGCGCCGCGCTCAAGCTTTTCAATTTCCACCTGGAAGCGCTGTATTTCTGCCTCTTCTTCGGGCAGAAGCTGCGTCCTTAGTTTTTCATCAAAAATATTTTGATTCCACTCGTGAATTTCTTTTAAACCCATTGGGATTCCCTGTCAGAAAAATTTAATCGCGCTTGATTGTACCATTTTTAAAGACCCTGCGCTCTAGATTCGCCATTATGCGGTACCAAAATTCTAATGTCAAGTATTTCTATTTTAATTATATAAAAGAAATATATTTATATATAACTATATTAGTAGTATATATTAACTTCGTCTCGGCCAATCAGCTGCAATTTTTTTTGAAGCATTTGAAGCACTCGCACAGCCGATCGACTCCTTCTTGAAATACGGGCAGCTTGGGAAGAAGGCTGAGCACCCAAAAATTTTCTTGGGCAAAATCAAAGAAAAACCCCGGATACACCAACACATTTTGCTTTTCCAGCAATTCCATCACAAAAGCTTCATCGTTGACAGACGCAACGCTTCTCAGCACCGCGTACCATCCACCTTCTGTTTTTAAAAGTTGGGGTGCAGAATCTTGCCGCAATTTTTCTTCCAAAAAATAATAATTGCCGCGCACACGCTCATTAATCTCGCTGATCACCGCCTGTCGTAACTTCATCCAATCCGGCAACGCCCTTTGAGACGGCGTATTCACCGACAAATGGGCGTCTGCAATCACCTCCAGTCTGCGCAACGCTTCTTGGCGCAACGCTGGGGGACCGCTCACAACAATCCATGACAATTTCATCTGAGGCAAACCCAATATTTTTGAAATGCCGCTTAAAGTAAACGTCAAAACTTCCTGTTGGCCCGCAAAACTTTCTGCCTGGCTATCATAACTCCAGGCATAATCCAAAAAAACTTCGTCGACGATCAAAGCGCACGAATTTTTGACGCACGCAGCGCGGAGAAATTCCCTCTCAGCCGCGGAAACAAAATGACCGGTCGGGTTATTGGGGTGAATGAGCAACAACGCTTTGGTTTGGGGCGTGAGCGACTGTTCAAGTCCCTCGCGGTTCAGCTGCCACGAGTCGTGATAAACTAAGGGAATTTTTTTTAAATGCACGTCATTTAGATCTGCAAGCGTTTCAAACAACGGGTAGCTCGGCTCAAAGGCAAGAATTTCATCGCCGGCGTCCGCAAGAAGACGAAATAAATAGCCATACGCTTCGCTGGTGCTGCAAGTCAAAAAAATCTGCTCCGGTGTAAGCTTGATTTTCTTGTCGGCATAATAACGACACACGGCTTCTCTGGCTTCATGCAGTCCCCGGGGGTCCGCGTCGTAGAGGAGATTTCGGGGGTCAGAAAGCGCTGCAAGGGACAGCGTATTATAAAAACTAAAAAGGCAGCGTGTAGGATTGGATTCGGTCAGGTCCAGAATTTTCGTTTGCCGGTGGTGCTTTTCTTGTAAAAGACGGCTGATGGCGTTGGGATGGGTGGACCATCCGGTCTTTGAGGAAAACATGAGTAGCCATGCTATTACAACCTACCGGCAATTGCAACTGCTCGGAAAAACATGCCTTTTCCTTGACTTTTAACCGACACATGATAGGCTACTGCAAAAAGTAGGATCCTAAGAGTCGCGTCCCGATGAAACAAAAAAATATTGTAGTTTTGCTTTTATCTATTTCATTTTTAGTCTCTCATTCCGCCGGCAATGCCACCGAGGATAAGGACAAGCCTAGTTTTTTTGGGATAAAAAAATTCGTCAAAAAAGACGCCCCCGCCAATCCCCCAAAAAAAACAGTCAAGGGAATCCCGGCCCACGTTCCCGACAAAGCAGTTGTAAGCAAAGCCAATGATTCCGAGCTGACCGAGGATGAAAAAAGATTAGTAAGAGCAATATCCGAGAAATCATCGCAAAGCGAAGAGGCTGCCAGGCTCAAGAAAAACATCAAGCTGCCCCCCAATCCCCTTAGAATATTGCAATGGAAAGCTCCGGCAATGCATCCCAAGCCGCAGGTGTACGTGCCAAAGAACCCGAATGATTCCATCATCCGCGTGCCTCAGCCGCCCGCGCGAGTTCCGCTAAACCCAAACGAATCCAAACAAGTCACAGTCGTTCCGGCAAGCGGCAAAAAACCTTAAGATCTGACTCAGGCAAAAGTGTGCGGCTCTCATGTCGCATAGGCGAAACCCTCTCTTGTTTGGCGGTTTCCTACGTATCATTTCATGGTGATAAACTCCTATACGAGGGGGGGTGGACATTCATTAAAAAAGTGACCTGGCGGACTTCGGATTAAAAAATGCAGGCGTCCAAAATACTCAATACCTCTTTCATCAAATCGGAAGGAGCCTGTTCAACATATTTGATCCGACGGCCGTGGTAATCGATGGACTTCACCTGATCTACCATCACAAACCCTGTGAAAGAGGCGCTTGGCGGGATTTTGACGTGAAAGGGAATCTTTCGGTCAGTGTTCGTAATCGGACAGGCGATTGCAAATCCGGTATGCTTATTGAATAACTCATTACTCAGTATCAGCGCAGGCCTTCTTCCTTTTTGCTCATGCCCGGCCTGGGGATCAAACGTCAATATGACCATGTCTCCTTTTTTGGGCACGTATACGGACATTTACCAGACTTCCTTGCCGACAGGTCCTCCCCACGACTCCGCGCGCGGCTTGTAATCATCCGGCATTTGAGCGATCAATCGACGAAGACTATGTTTGCCGCGAAGTTGTTTGATGGGTTGGATGAGAATGGCTCCTTTCTGGACGCTAACCTCAACGGCGTCACCAATAGAGGCGTGGACTTTTTCCAGCAACTCCCTGCTAACTCGGAGCCCCTGACTGTTTCCCCATTTCTGAATTTTGGTCACCATAGGTGCATCCCTCCATTGGCTATACTAAGTATAGCCCACCGTTACCTCACTGTCAAATGTCTTAAGCCATGTTGTCTTAACCCATGTCCGGGCTGGGGGAGGTGGACATTCATTAAAAGGCACGCACTTTACACCACGAGACGATTTAAATACTGGTAAAATATGAACCGTGCGGACTGAGAAATAGGACTAAGAATATCAAAGCTTGTCCCTCCTAGGGCCTGGTTTCGGATACGCCTGGGGCACATAGCTATATCTCGAGATAACACTCAGCTATTCCTCGGAATCTAGTCCTCGAATCAACCCATGTTTACCAACTTGTTTGCGTGATTCTGGCTCATGCGCAGAAATAACTGAACCTATCACGTTTAAAATATGTTCCTCTTCAGGAATAGAATTGACCCGTATTAACTTATCTACAATTAGGGGGTACTCCGATCTGTCGAGAGTTGGATCTATTTCGAAAGACTTCACCGCAACACCGATTGCGATCGTCTTCTCCTCAGCGGACATTGAGAGCCAATCAGAAACAGATAATATAGCGGCCTCGGCAGCAAAAAGATTGGCTGTAAATAAAAG
>CAZVNB010000063.1:0-11342 GCA_964628355.1 uncultured Planctomycetia bacterium
GCGATTTTCCGCCGCCGGTTGGCAACAGAGCAAACACGTCACGCCCTGCCAATGCATCGCCGATGATTTCTTCCTGAAACGGCCGGAACGAATCAAAACCAAAAACACTTTTCAGCGTCGAGAGAAGATCAACCGTTTGAAAAACTGAATTCACTTAAGTATACCCAAAGGTAAAATAGAGGAAAATGGTGGAGGCGGCGAGATTTGAACTCGCGTCTCTAACCTTCGAGGTCCGCAGCCACTACATGCTTAGTCGGTTCTCGGATGTCCCGGTCAATTTCGAATCGACACGATTTCAACCGGTAAGCCCCATGTCGCTCTCGCCAAACTCGCCAAGGACGCGCGAATTTGACCAGCCCACTGTCGACGCCCGACCTCACCCCGCAGGCTTAGGTGAGCGGACGGCTAGCTGCTTTTAGGCGGCTAGACGGAACGCCATGGGCCCTGCAAAGGGCACATGCACGAGGTTTAGATTCGTGTTTTTAGCGTTTATGTTTTGTCAGGTGTTTAAGGAGGCCTCCCGACCACCTCCGCATGCAACTGTCAGATCAAAGAGCCAGATCGATGCCTGTCGCCCCCAGGCGGCCATTGTAACAAATAAACGCTGCCAAGACTAGAGACTGGAGACCACAGACTAGGGATTAGAAAAAGATAACTAATCTCTCGTCGCTAGTCGCTCGTTTTTAGTCTGCAGTCTGCGGTCTTTACTTTCTGTTTCGATTTTTTACAGCTCTATCCATCTGTCTTGCAGCGTCGCGTTTTTTAATATCGCTTCGCTGGTCGCGCATTTGCTTGCCCTTGGCCAGTCCCAGTTCGAGTTTGGCAATACCCTTGGCATTGAAATACATTTTGAGCGGAATCAGCGACAAACCGCGCTCCTGCATTTGCCCTCTTAATTTTTCAAGCTGCGATTTGTGCAAAAGAAGCTTTCGGAGTCGGTGCGAGTCCGGGTTTTCACGATTTCCCTGTAAATAGGGCGCGATGTAAAGGTTTTGCACCACAAGATCTTTGCCCTCAAAACGGGCAAAGCTGCCTGAAAGGGTGCATTCGGCCTCACGCAATGATTTTACTTCACAACCCACCAACACAATACCCACCTCCAGCGTTTCCAATATTTCATAATAGTGGCGCGCTTCGCGGTGCGTGGCAATAAGTGGATTGGCTTTGCTTGCTTTATTTTCTTTCATGGTTGTTACTATAGCATAGTCAGCAAACGGGAGGCTACGGGTTGCCGGAGAGGGTTTTTATGCGGCTTGTTTGACACCCCGGGGGTGTTTAGGTATAGTTGAAACACTTATGAAAAAACTCATTTTGGCCCTCTCGGCATTGATGGTTTTATCGTCAGTCCCGGAGGCCGGCGCCGAATCCAAAAATATCACCACCATCTCGACGCAACAAGTCGTTGAGCTCGAATCCATGCATCAGGCAGCCACCGATCTTCTTCTCAAAAATGATTTCCATGGCGCTGTTCGCGCTTACTCGGATATTCTTTTAGCCGAGCCGGATGATGAAACGGCCTACACGGGACTCGGACAAATTTACATGGTGCTGGGACAGCTTCAAAAAGCGCACGAGGCCTTCAAAAATGCGCTGCATATCAATCCCAATAATGAAGTCGCTTTGCTTGGCATTCAAAAAATCATGGATCCCGACGGTGTGGAAGGCATGACCAGTCCTAATCTGGAGGAAATGCCTATCCCCGATCCAGCTTTCGCGCCTGCGGCTGGTGTCGAAAAAAGACTTGGGGCTGTTTCACCAGTTGTTAAAAAAATCAAACCCTCAAAACAACCTATGGCAAAAAGATTTAGACTGGGTCTGTTGAATGCGCAGCGAATTCAGATGTGTCTCAGAAATGCGGGGGTCTACGCCGGGCCGGTGAACGGCATGGTGGGACATCGAACGCAGCAGGCAATTAAAAAATTTCAAAAAATGCGCGGTTTCAAAGAAACCGGCACGGTCAACAGCGTCACTTGGCAGGCGCTCTTGCCTTATCTTTAAAAAGGTCATGATCGGCCGCTTCCACCAGCGCTTGGGCGCTTTTAAAAAAGTGTTTGTCTTCTTTCGGATCATAACTCGCCACACCAATGCTGATCGAAGACACTTTTAAAAGTGGCTCGGTAAGCGCCTTAGCCATGTCTTCGTAGTGCTTTCTTAACCGCTCGCGGTAGGCTTTTGCTTCCAAGTCATTGGCGTGCCATAAAAGGATGACAAATTCATCACCCCCATAACGGGCCACCACGTCATATCCTCGCGCGCTTTCGCGAATCACCGACGCCGTGCGCAGTATCATTTGGTTTCCGGTCTCATGACCCAGCGTATCGTTAATATTTTTGAACCTGTCCAAATCGGTCATCACCACTGAAATCGGCAACGCCAGTTTCTGGCAACGTTTCCATTCGTCATCCAACCTGAGCCGCAAATAATCGTAAGTATAAAGCCCTGTCATTTTGTCATGCAATACTTTTTTCTCAAGGCCGCGATTTTCAAGAAAAAGATAAAGAAGCTCTGCCCCCGAGCCTGTGAGAAGCGCCAGCGCCGGCGCCACCAAAAGTAGAAACGAAGGTACTGCGATATCTCGGATAAAAAGAATTTGAGAAAAAAGAAAAAGAATAAAAAAAACCGCCGCGGCACCCAATAACCCCAGCCAAATCCGTCTGGATAAAATCAACAAAAGCAGCAGTAAGGACAGAGCCCAAGAAATCCCAGCCATCAGCCAGGCAGGCCAAAATCGCAAATATCGTCGGGAGGTCATCGCGATGTATTCGTTGGCATGCACCATCACGCCCGGCATGAGCCCTAGGGGTGTGGCGTGTTTTTCCGAAAAAAGTTCAGACGTGGCCCCGACGAACACGATTTTATCGCGGATCGGCTCCTCCAGCGGCTTGCCTTCGAGTATTTTCCAGGCTGAAACGAGTTTAAAATCTTCCGGTTTCATGAGGTAATTGATATCGTAACTGCCATCCGGATGCAGGATCATTTTATCTTCCTGAAAATCGCCTGCCAAACGCGCGAGTTCAAGCGGAAACGAAGCAACCGATGAGCCCGTGCCCACGCTGTTCACCGATGCCCTAAACGGATACGACCGACGAATGGCATAGTCTTCATCAATAATTTTTTCAAGATATCCATAATGCACACCCGAACCCGATAGCGCTGGGCTGGGTTTGATCAGCTTTTGATGCTCCATCGTGGCGCCAATGACCACATGGCCGTGGCGCATGGCTTCTGCCAGTGCGGCGGTCCCTTGGTCGCCTTCGCTTTCCGAACCCGTAAAAGAAAAATTGAGGCCTATAACCGAGGCTCCTTTTTCGTTCAATTTTTGCAGTAATGTCGCAAATGTTTTTCTCGGCCAGGGCCAGCGTAGGCCCAATCTTTCGCAAGACTCATCGTCAATCGACACAATGAGGATGTTGTTTTTTTTCGCAGGACCTTCGGTGGCATGCCGGATTTTAAAAAGCATATCTTGCGTACCGACGGATAAGCGATGAACAAGAAGAAAATCGGAAGCATTCGCGCATAAAAAAATATAAAAGAAGGAAAAAATGGCGCCGGCAAGAACCGGCCAATAGAAGCGTTTCATGAGATCATGGTTGGTGGCTTAAAAAATTTGCGGAAGGAGGGATTTGAACCCTCAAGCCTTGCGGCACAGGCTTCTGAGACCTGCGCGTATGCCAGTTCCGCCACTTCCGCCTAAGCTACTAAAAGCTATGAGGTCCGAAACCAACCCCATTAGCGGTTCTGCATCGGAATATAAGTTTGACTCAACAACCCTGTATACAACGAGATAGGACGAATCAGACGGTTATGCGCGTACTGTTCAAGCACATGCGCCGTCCAGCCTGCCATGCGGCTGGCCGCAAACACGGTCGTAAAAAGATCCACGGGAAAACCCAGCGTGTAAAGCACCGACGCCGAATAAAAATCCACATTGCAATTCAGCTTTTTTTTCTCCCAAACCGCCCGTTCTAGTTTTTCGGAGATGGCATACCACTTGGCCTGTTCCGGGTTGGCATCGGCAAGAGTTTTTGCCATTAGGCGCAGATCTTTTGCGCGAGGATCCGGACCTTTGTAAACCCGGTGCCCAAATCCCATCAGCTTTTTTTTGTTTCTAGTCGTATCTTCCACATAGGCATCGACATTGGCGACATCCCGGATTGCGAGAATACTTTCCATGGCGCGGCTGTTGGCGGATCCGTGCAAATCCCCCTTCAAAGTGCCAACGGCCGCTGAAATAGCCGAGTAAATGTCCGAGGTCGTCGATGCGGTAATGCGCGCCGCAAAGGTGGAGGCATTGAGATCGTGTTCGGCCAAAAGGATCAGGTATTTGTCAAGCATGGAAGCTTCCACGCCGGAGGCCTCAACGCCTTTCATCATGTAGAGAAAATTGGCGGCAAAACTGAAAGAGGGTTCCATTTTTGGCGCCACGCAGGATTGCCCGTGACGCATGCGCTCGAGCCTAGCAATGATGGTCGGGGTTTTTGCGATCAGACGTATGGCCTTACGCACATTGGACTCGGTGGACTTGTCTTCCGCCTCGGCATCAAATAAAGATAAAACCGATACCGCGCTGCGAAGTATGGCCATGGGATGCGCGGTCAAGGGAAAAGTGCCAAGCAACTCAACCACTGGGTCCGGAAGCTGTCGAGCCTCGGCAAGTTTTTTCTGAAACTCGGAATATTCCACCGCGTTCGGCAATTTGCCGAACAAAAGCAGGTAAGCCGTTTCTTCGTAATTCGATTTTTCGGTCAAATCGTGAATGTCATAACCACGGTACGAAAGTGTCGAGTTTTTTCCGTCAATCCGGCAAATCGAGCTTTCAGACGCGACCACGTCCTGCAACCCTTCCGAAAAAACGGCCTCGACTTTCGCTAATTTATTTTCCAATGGAGTAACTCCCAAAAAATTTAAACCTTGCCTGGGATGCCAGGTTCCGTCATCCGGACAGGATCCATGATTTTCTGAATCTGCTGTTCCGATAATATTTTTTTCTCGCCAATCACCTGCAGAATTGTTTTGCCGTTTTTTAAGGCTTCTTTGACGACTTCCGAGGCCTGCTCGTAACCTATGAATGCATTGAGCGCCGTGGCAAGGCCTAGGCTGCTTTCGGCATAATGTCGGCAGCGTTCCACATTCGCCGTGATGCCATCGACGCATTTTTCTGAAAAAATCTTTAATGCATTCGATAAAATCATGATGGAAAAATTAAGCTCGAATACCATCACCGGCATCATCACGTTGAGCTCCAGTTGGCCGGCCTGCACGGCCAAAGCCACGGTCATGTCTGCACCGATCACGTGAAAGGCGACCATGTTGACCATTTCTAAAATCGACGGATTTACTTTTCCCGGCATGATCGACGAACCGGGCGCCGTGGCCGGAAGATTGATTTCAGCCAATCCCGTATTGGGTCCGGAAGACAATAAACGCAGATCATTTAGAATACGCGTGATCTCGAGCGCCAGGTTTCTGAGGCTCGCCGACAGCTCAGCGATTGGCCGCTGGCTTTGCATTGCCTCGCGCATGTCCTTGGCGGGTTCCAAAGCAAGGCCCGTGAGTTTTGCCAATTGGCGAATAATTTCTTCGCGATAACCGGGGGCGGTGTTCAATCCCGTTCCCACCGCGCTGCCGCCCAGCCCCAGCTCGCAAAGACCTTTTTCGGCCTGTTTTAACGATTGTCCGCATTTTCGCAAGCATTCGGCATAAGCGGCAAATTCCTGTCCCAGCCGGATCGGGACCGCATCCTGCAAATGGGTGCGCGCGGATTTTAGAACCGTATCGAACTCCCCGGCCTTACGGGCAAAACTTTTTTCCAGTCCTTCCAGCGCGCCATGTAAATTTTCTTTCAAAATTAAAACACAAGTCACGCGAACAGCCGTGGGAAATGTATCATTGGTGGACTGCCCCATGTTCACGTGATCGTTGGGGTGAATGGGATGGTAAGTTCCCTTGGCGTGCCCCAAAATTTCGTTCGCGCGGTTAGCCAACACTTCATTGACGTTCATGTTAACGGCGGTGCCGGCGCCCATTTGAAACACATCCACGGGAAACTGGTCAGCCAGACCTCCGGCCAGAATTTCATCGCAGGCCTGGACGATCGGCTCTTTTAACTTCTCCGAAAGCACCCCCGCTTTTGCGTTCGCCAGCGCAGCCGCTTTTTTGATCATCACGAACGTTTCAATAAACCGTGGATGTGCCCTCAAACCGCTCACGGGAAAATTTTTCACCGCCCGAAAAGTTTGGATTCCGTAGTAAACCTCTTCGGGAATTTCCTTGGCGCCAAGCGAGTCTTTTTCTAAACGGGTCTTGACCATGCGAAATTTTATTTCAAATCGGAAGCGGGCGCTTTGGCCTTGTGAGACTGTGCCTTTGCGTTTTCAAGTTGGTCGGCAAGCATCCGTTTTTCATTTTCGGCGTTATGAAGCGCGGCCTCGGAAGCTTCGCGAGCTAACCGTTGATCATTGGCTTGGTTTTGCAAAGAATTAATCTCCTGGTCCTTGGCAGCCAGTTGCCCCTGTAGCGCGGAAACCCTCGCGTTGAGCGCATCCACATCCGTTTGATAATTGCGTCCCGTGGTCGCGCAACCGCTGATCAAAAAAAGTGCCGGTAATAAAAACCCGCTGATTGCTCGCTTCACCGTCCAACCCTCCTGTGGTTATGACTTATAAACTCGATAGTCGATTTGCGGAAAAATATTATCGATAGATTCTATGCTCTCCAGCGAGCGGCTGTCTATAGAATTTTTCTGTGCTTGTGACCACAGTTGATTAAAACGGGCTAAGTGGTCTTTGGTGCGGTTAACCGCGTACGAAGTATGCGTGCCGGTTTTCATGATAAACGCCCAGTCGCTGGACTGCGCCAACAGCAGTTCACGAGACATTTGATTGAGCGCCCTTTTTTTTAGGCCATCGGCGGATGAGTTTTCATTGGCCATGGCAATCATTCTTTCGGCCGCTTTGTGCAAATGGCGATAAATCCAGTCATTGGACCCGTTGAGCCAAACCTCGGAATAACCGTTGTAACCCCAGCTGGACAAACTAGGAGTGACGATCTGGTTACGGGGATGCGCAATTAAATACTCGGACAAGGTCGTCGTTTTTACAATCGTCTGATCGTGATGTATTTTTCTTAAGAGAACTTCAATCCATTGGGGGCCTTCAAACCACCAGTGCCCGAAAAGCTCCGCGTCGTACGGCGAAACAATGAGCGGCGCCTGCCCCATGAGGCCGCGCAAATATTCGACTTGTTGGGTGCGGTTGAATAAAAAATTTCCGGCGTGCTCGGCGACTTTTTTTTCCGCCAGCTCTGGCACATAAGGTTCCTTTCCGTTGCTCCCGGTGATTCGGTAATACTTGATACCCGTATGAATGCGCGCGCCGTCACCACTCAGGTAGGGACGCACATAATCGTAATCCAGGTCGAATCCAATATCGCGATAAAATTCGCGGTAAAAAACATCGCCGGGATACCCCTCCTCGGCGCTCCACACACTTTTTGACGACTCCAGGTCCCTGCCAAACGCCGCCACGCCCGAACGGCAATACACCGGCGCGAATACGCCAAACTTTGGACGCGGCGTGCCGAAAATAATCGCGTGGTTGTCAACAATGAAATAACCGATGCCAGCCTCTTTTAAAAATTCATCCACGCCGGGGGCGTAGCCGCATTCGGGAAGCCAAATTCCGCGTGGCCGAACGCCGAGAATGCTCTCATGAGTTTGCACTGCCACCTGAATCTGCGCCCGCACCGCTTCAGGATGCAAATCCATCAGGGGCAAAAATCCATGCGTGGCGCCGCAGGTGATGATTTCGAGCTTTCCCGTAGCGGCAAAATCACGGAAAGCTCGGGTGAGATTTCGTCCATAGCGGTCGCAGAAAATCGAACGCGCTTCGACAAAAAGCGCATGATACATTTTTGCCAGTTTGTGAAAATGCTCGTCGTGTTGGGTGCGTGTGATTTCTTTATCGGAAAGTTCTATCAAACGCTCCAGATGCCGCACATAACGGGTTTGCAAAAGATCGTCCGTCAACATCGACAAGAGCGTGGGGGTCAACGACAGCGTGAGGCGAAAATCCACGTTGTCCCGAAGTAGCGCGTCCAGCGCCTTCACCAAAGGAATATAAGTTTCGGTGATGGCTTCGTATAACCATTCTTCTTCGAGAAAACGTTCGTGTTCCGGATGCCGTATATATGGCAGATGCGCATGCAAAACTAGCGCCAAGTATCCTTGAGCCATGGATTTATTTTTTGACCTTATGATCTTTGTGGAACCTGGGGAAGGCGCTCTGAGGAAACAAGCCGTTTCAAATATTTCTCCAGTATGTTGCGAATGTCCATCGAGCCCTTTTGCGTATTCACGCCGGATAAACCAATAAGGCGATAATACACGTCTTCAGGAAGCATCCATTCTTCATCGAGCACATCGGAGATTCCAAAAGAAGGGGTACGAACCTTGTTTGAACTCACCAACACAAAAAAACGGCCGTCCGCTGCGCGCAAACCGAGCTGAGCCATCCATTCGCGGTCAGGCAAGCCGACATCTATGTACCAATTATCCGTATAAAAATTAAGCTCTATATCAAAAAAAGAACGCGGTTTGGCCAGAGAACATTGAGTCACATCATAAACTCTCAAAACAGTTTTCCAGTCCCGATGGCCGGCGCGCCGCAGATCCCGCTCCACTTCTTCCTGCCGCCCTTGAGTCACTTCCCAGTAAGCAAATAACCACCATGGATCGCGCACCAAAAGGACCAGCTCATTCTCCCCATAAGAAGCTGGAAGCCGGTGATCGGTGGCTCGAGAATGAACGGGCGGCTCCACAAATACTTCTGGGTTAACAACAGGGGCCAACCGCGGAATGGCGGCCTTCCGCGCCATCCGCCGGCGAGTACTTTTCGTCTTTTTTTTGACAGATTTTTTTGCAATTTTCCGAACAGCTTTTTTGGTAGATTTTCGCATAAAACCCCCTTCGGCCATTATAATCCACCGTGCGAGCGAAATCCAGCCGAATCAATTTTATTTGGTGATAAACCGAAGGTTCTCAAAAGAAGCTTGATTGGTCAAACCATACCGCTCCAAAACGGAGCGCCCCATCGCCTGCAAGTCCTCCACGTGAATCAAACAGCTAAAATGAGGCTCCGAGGCTCTTTTTAAAAAATCCTCTTTGCTGTCAAGATACAGCGTCTTTTTCCCCATGTAAAACGAAACGGCCGGCGACTCATGGTAAGCGTAGAGATAAATGGCCTGGCTGGGTGCCAAGCGCGCAATTACCTCCGGCGCAATCCCTTGGATGTCACGGCTATAGTCGTGGTCAAAAATATGCGAGTAGGGCACATGAAGCGCAAGAATCGCCAAAAACATCATCTTAGCCGCTAAAGCCGATTTTTCACGAAAAATCATCGCAACAAAATATGCCACCGAAAGAGAAAGTGCCGGATAAACAGGCAGCAGGTACCAAGCCAGCTTCGTTCGGACCAGCGTGATGCTGAGAAAAATCAAAAACATCCACACGGTCAAAAAAATAAACTCCTCCTCTCTATCCTTGATTGCCTTGAAAAGAAAATAAGGCGCCGAAAAAATCCCGATCAATATCCACGGATGAAATTTATTCACCAAGACTCTTAAATAAAAATAAAGACTCCCGGCGTGACCATCCAGCACCGTGGTGGTTCTATCGAAAAGATGCTTAAACACTACGTCCTTCATGAAAAAAGTCTGATGGGCCCACAACTCGTAAAGATGCCATGGCAATGCAATCGCCACGGCCACCATCACGCCAATCCAATAGGAAGAGCGCGCCAAAACCTCAAGCCGCCTGGCCCAAAGACAGTATACCCAGACAACGGGAAAGATCAAGAATGCGGCGAAACCTTTGGTCATCACCGCCAAACCAATAGCCACGCCCGAAAAAATGAGATACCGATTTCTGATCTGTCCCAGCCAAAAGAAGTAAAACGCCAGCGTCATAAAAAAAGTCAGCGGAGCGTCCATCATGCCAAAACGCGAGAAACGAATGTAATGGGAAGAACTGAGTAAAACCAGCGCGCCGGTCAGGGCCGTCCATCGGTTCAAAAGTTGCCGTCCTAAAAAGTAAGTGACAAGCACGGTGCCCACGCCGCAAAGCGCGGAAAACAAACGCGCGGCAAACTCATGAATGCCAAAAATCTTGTAAAAAAAAGCCGTCGCCCAAATCGCCAGAGGGGGTTTATCGAACCACAAATCCCCGTTGAGAGTCAGATTAAGCCATTGACCGGAAAGGACTATCTCTTTGGCCACCGAGGCATAAATCGCTTCATCCCAGCTGGCCAACGAACCAGAACCCAAACGAAAGATAAGGACAAAAAAAGAAAGCGGAAATAAAAAAAGGAGATCTCTGGAAGTGTGTTTGGCGGAAGAAAAAGCCACCGAATTAGAAAATGAAGACGCCTGCCGCTACGACCGTGGTGTGACCGCCTTTTTCCACGATCGCTGATTGAGTCACGTTTGTAGTTTTGACGATTTTATCGGAAATACGAAAAATTTCTTCTTTTTCATCCCAGCTTTTATCTTCGTCCAACTCGATGCCGAGCGTGGACGCCAGCATCGCCGCGGCCAAATCTTCCGCCGTATCGCCGGCTTCCTTCTCCGTTTGTCCGAAGGCATAATATTCGCTCAAATAGCCATACGTGTTCGGGTCCGAGGGAATTGCGCAGCCAATGGAGGAAGCGATCAGGCGGCGCGCTTCGTTCGAAGACACCCGCGCGGTGACCGCAAAAGTGATCATGCCGGGATAAATATACTTGATGCCTTCATTCCGCGAAATAAGTTCGCAATTGGGCGGGAAAATGCTCGAAACGTGAACGATGTTGCATTTTTCGATGCCTGCATCGCGCAAGGCCAACTCAAAGGACCGAAGCTCATGCTTATGCGAACCAACGCCCTTTGTGAAAAACATTTTCTTGGGGACTAAAAGCTGCTGCCCACTCGAAAGATGATTTTGTAACGTCGTCGGCACTTGACCATTCTGTTGCAGAACATTCATTCGATCAAAGTCTCCCAAAAAAAATTCCATCACACTCACCAACCAAGATTAATATACGTTTGCTATTTTTTAATGTCAAGCATTTGCTCCGTGCGCACCATCCATTGACTTGCGTATTCTTGTCTCACCGTCCAGTTAGTATACGTTGGCAGGACACTTTTTTCTTTTAATCAAGACATTAAAAGCACGTACGCACATACCCTAATCAGTGGAGGGGACACAAGGAGATGGAATTAGTTACCAAGAAACTGCACTTGCATACTCTGTCTTGCTTAAAAGAAAAAAGTGTTCTGCCAACTAGGGGTGTAAAGGCACACAAGTAAGG
>CAZVNB010000064.1:0-28901 GCA_964628355.1 uncultured Planctomycetia bacterium
TCGCTCCAGCAGCAGTCCGTAGTTTCCAGTCCGCGGTCTCAAAATGCCGGCGCGCGGCTGGCGAGTCAACGAGTTCGTAGGATTTTAGGGATAACCGCGGCTTCAGTGATTTTAGGTGGAGGTATGTATTTCGTGTCGATGTATATTCAAACCCAGCAAAATCCGACTTTCGCGCCATTTTTCCAAAAGGCCTCTCCAGTCTCTAATGAGGTTGTGTTGGATCCGGAGTCCGATCGTCTCTTAAAAGAAAGATTTTCCGAGAAAGACCCAGGCATTCCAGGAATACCTTTTGAGACTGTCAGAAAGGTTCTCCAAATATTTAGTCCCAATACCAGACACATTCTGATCCACGAGCTTTTGCCAGACAAGATAGCGTATCTCGGTAGCATGCCTTATTCCCTGTATGGCCTTGTCAAATTTTTAGAACTCGGAGATCAGAATCTTGCCTATAGCAATAGGTCCATCACGACCTCTCCAGAGAACGCCAAGCGATTGTGGGAAGCATTGAGTGGTGAGCCTTACGATCTGGAGAAAGTTTTAAGGCAGTATTTCTCAAAACAGGGTCCTTTTGCGTTTCACGGTGACTTGCAGAACAAAGTCGTGAATTATCCTGAAGATAATCTGCATTTTTTCCTTTTGAATGTTAGCGGTGCTGATGTGCCTTTGGAGTTTAAGCTTGCTTATTTTTCTATCGTGAGAAAACACGGATATCCGGAAGGGATGTTTTGGTCATCCAGGGTAGAAAACAGTTATGAAGTTATCAAAGGGTTGGGAGATGACCTCTGGAATAACGCAGACCATTACGAAAGAGCCTTGGCATTTGTTATGGAGTTTTACAGCTCAACGGCTTTTAGTTTGGACGAAAAGTACAAAGACATCATTCTGCGGGTGGAAGGAGGCCTTAAGAACATTGTTTTGCGTCTGGCAAGCGAGCCGGAACTTCGTCAGAAACTGCTGGATTTCAAACTGCGTTTTATCGATTATTTGATTTCGGCCGGTAACAGCATATTTGTTTTTTCCGAAAAATGGTCTTTGTCCGATTTTGAAACTTTTTTTGGCGCAATAAACCAAGCGGAGAAAAAAACAGGAATTAAACAAGAAGCAATCGCCCAAGCGCTTCGGTTGATTCATGACAGCGGGTTTGCGGTCACGCCGAACCTGCCGGAAAAATTAGCTGATTCGCGGGGTGTTGTGGAATTCGTGCGAGGGCACTTGGGCGGTTTCTTGAGAAAACAGGCAGGCCGGTATCGTCTGACTTCGGTTCAAGATATCGAGAAGATCAGTCGTGTCTGGAAAGCTTCGGCCTTGCTTGGAAAAGAAGGTTTGATGGCGCGATATGTGGATTTGTCGCTTTTGGGCAGCGTGGCGACCCCGCAAGAGGTGGTTCAAATCTTGAAAAGCACGAGGGCCGTTTCCGTTTCATACGCTCGAACGGTTTTAGGCGCTTTGCGTTCTACGTATTACGATGCCGTGTCCATTCCACGGATTGCACCGGCCGATACGACAGCGTTTCGTCGCTATTTGAACCAACTCATGGTGCTTAAGATTTTCCAGGACATTCAGCCCAACTATTCCAAATACCGGCCATACTTAAGCGCGCTTTTATCGTTAGACCGTGGCCGGTGGCTCGAATTCGCGCAATCTCTGGCCGTCGATGATTTCGAAGCGTTAACGCTTCTCGTCGAGGAATTGGAAAAGAATGAAGATCCATTGGCTGGTCAAATGATGATGACATATCTCGAGCATAGCGTTTTCCACGGGGTAGATATCCGAGATGTCCAGTTTATCGAAGGCATGAGAAAAAAGCTAAACCTCAGCAATCCGGTTCTCGGTGATAAATTCATCATCTTTGTCGGGCGCCGGTTCATCGAAAGCCATCCCATTGCTTCATCTTTACCTTTGTATGCGGAAGTGACAGCCGCCTGGATGAAGACAGATACTCGTATCGATGAAGATATCCAGGAGATTTATCGCCTTGTCGCCAATTTCATCGGCAATCACGCCATCCAATATATTGTACAAAACCGGAACACAGTTCCAGGTGCTCAGAAATGGCTGGAAACTTATCGTTCTCTCGGATTTGAAATTCCCGAAAGACAAGGCGTTTTTTTAAAACTTTCGACCTCGATGCAGAAATTCACCTCGAATGCAATCGTTGGAAACTGGCGTTATCTCAAGAATAAATTGGCTGGAGATACCGCTTCAATTGCGGCATCTACCATTAAAACAACAGAAAATACTGAATGGAGGCTTCCACCCGGTTTTCAGGCACAGGATGTTCGTTCAGAAGGACAGATTATAGCGCACCTTATTCGTGGTATTCCCAGTAAAGGATTTCGCGCGGCAACGGTATTTGATGTCGGCTATCGAATGGGAGGCGTGACCTCGGATACCATGCGTTTTAGCGAAAAAGAAGAAACAAACGTTTTGGATTTTCCCCTGGCATTCACGATCGGAAATGGAAAGCCGACGGACCTAGCCGCAGAAAAAGGCGAAATCAAAAACTGGCTCATGTCGCTCTATTACAACTTCGGATTATTCCTGGTTTATGAAGATGGCAGTGTGCATATTGCCGATAAGGGAAATCTGCTGCTTAGCGAGCTTTATCGGGATAAAAACCGCATGAAAGGTCCAGACCGTGCGCTGAATCTGGGCGACATCGACGATTACTGGAAATTTTTGAGTATTGTCAAAGAAGAAAAAATATCAATCAACACAAACATGCTTCTCATCAATGGAGATTACAAGGCTATCATCAACGATGGGAAAGATCAGAGACGGCTTCTTGTGGAATTTAAGGACGGTACTTTCGGGGTCTTGAACATGACTGTGCTAGCCTCGACCGGAGAGGCAACAGCCGTTGCGGTGGCACTCGGCGCGGTCAAAGCGATCTACTGCGACACAGGCTACTACGATTTCATGACGTTGTATACCTTGGATGGAAATTCGGTTGTGCTCGGCCATTCCGACAATCGCGCTTCAAGCAATCGTGTGTTTTTTTATCAAGCGGCTCCTGAAAAACAACCAGCTTCACCTAAAGCCCCGAAGTCGCAAGCTCAACTCCGAAATTTTCAATCTTTTGCTCGAACAAATATTTCTTCACACGGCGCGCGGCTGGCGGAAAATTTAGACCAGATCCGGGAACAAGCCGACCGCGATTTGGCGAAGGCTTTGCCGTTAGCAACCACCTACGACGAGGTGGATCGTGCCATGGCCGCTCGAGAAATCGCCTATGAAAGTGGCGCGCGTTTAGCGCTCTCACGCCGTGATTTCCTAAAAATAGCGGCCGCTGGAATGGGGGCAGTCGTGATGCGACCGGATTGGTTGATCGCGCAGGTGACAGAACCTTTCCGTTTAAGTGAAACCGAACTGGTTTCTGCCTTGAATTTTTTGACCTCGAATGTGACCCAAAACACGCACATGCCTCTCAGTTACCAAACTCCCGCCAACTATTGGAGATCGATCAATCATCCGGCAAATCAAACGGATGCGGTGATCGAACGGCTGCTGACAGCTTATAGTTTGAATCTGTATGACGGGATGGTCTGGACAATTGTTCATGCGCTAAGGGGTCGTACAGCCCAGGCGGACACGTTCATTCAAAGGCTTTCAAGCGGACGATCCGGCGCCTCAAACGACATTCGTGCCACGCCGAATAATTTTTCGCACAATGGCCGGCGGCTTTCCAAAGAATCGGCTTTGTTTTTCCGGATGCTTGCCGATGAGTATATTTACTCGCAAGGCGACCCCATGAAAGCCGACAGCGATCCCACGAAATACGAATTACCCGGTTATCCGAATCTTCCACAGCTGCATCATGAAGACTGGAGACCTATTCTTGGAGAAAACGCCTGGGTGATTCTCGGCGCCGTTCAAGTTGCATACATGAAAAACGGACGCGATGTTCGGCGAATACCTTTGAGTTCGCCTGAAATTCGCCTAGCTTTGAGCCTAGTGCCGGCTTTTGAAGCCATGCAAAGTTCGATAGGCGCTTTTTACCATGCCCCAGAGGGTACTTTCGATAAAGACCCGCGGGATATTTCGAACGAAAACAATTTTTCCGCTTATGCGGCGCTGAAGATGCTTCAGACGGTTGTTCAAGGCAAAGATGATGCAATGGCCCGTCGCATCGCATCGATGATCCAAAAGCAGGAAAATTATTTCAAGACGTATGCGTTTGACCGTACCAAGAACGTATTCTATCAAGGCGGGTTGTTGATCAACGGACAATTCCGTCCGGAGCGCACTTTCGCCGTTGATGTCCAGACCTGGGGTGTTGCTGTGCTCGGCGTCGATTGGATCAACAAAAATATTGGAAAGGGAGACGACTCGACGGTTTACAAAATTTGGCAAGCTACGAAACAGCGCGCGGGTTTTGTCCAAAACGGCGCTCTTCAAGGCGTGGGTTTTACGGACGGACACGATGTTTTGTCTTCCGAATGGACGCTTGGCGCCGTATTGATGGCAAGAAAATCGGCTGCTGCTTACCGCTCTTTGCATGCCGATTGGTCGCGTGAGTTTCAGAGCGATGCCAACACTATGCGTCAGGGCGTCGAGAGCCTAAGAGTCTCTCTGCCCGATGGTTCAATCGCCTATCGTTATGCCAACCGGCGTGTGTACATTCCATTCGGTTGGTGGGCCAATCCGATCCCCAGCGCCGCCGGCACGAATTGGGCGATTTTGATCGATACCAACTTTGATCCATTCGTCCTGGGAGGCAATACAACACTTTCTCCTTTAGCTGGAGCATCCGGAGCACAACCCGCTCAAAAAACTCCTTCGCAGGGAGAAGACCTGGTTGCCAAAAGCACGAATAGAGGGGAGCAGGCATTCCCACAATTCAATTCAAAAGCCATGTGGTTTGATTACGGGTCGCAAGGACAAGGGCAGCTTGTGCCGCCTAAGGGCAGCGTGATTGAAGTGGAGTATTCGTTGCGTGGTGGTTCGGAGATCGCGATCAACTTAAGATATGGAAGCCAGAGTCCGAATTTTCCAGGGGACATGAGAATATTTCCAAATGCTGCCGGAGAAAGAAAACGTATCCAAATCACGGACGTGGGGGGTGACGGTGTTCGTATTTGGCAGATTGCGTTTCAATTTGGTCCAAATGCCTACAACAAAACATTAGGTAAGAACACAATGGATACCCAGCTCATCGTCCATTCTCTAACCCTCCGTTCTTCTGGAGCGCGGCTAGCGGAAAATGTTTGGACCAAGGACAAGCCAAGCTTTATTTTTCTCGACGCAGACAAATTTTTGTACGAAGGCACGTATGATATCGAATCTCGTATTTACGGGGAAATTTATTGGAGAGTTAGCCATGGAATTTCGCTGAATGACAAGAGCCATACTCCTCAAGACGGCGACTTGGCCGCCGGCATTTCCTTGTATTTGAAAACGGCGCCCCTTCCGGAATTGGAGCATCTTAAGGTGCTTTTCAAGGAGCTTCAGGCCAACGGTTTTGAGCCGCGCAATTCCGAACAGGAGTATCAACAATACTTTGAACGCCGGTTTGAGGAAACGTATCGCGACCATATTCGTTTGATGGATGGAACACGGCCATTTTTGGACGCGATAGAGTCTAAGAAGACAGAAGGTTACGACATCCATGTGTACGTCCTTAGTAATTCACTCCAGTCGTTCGTGAGAAAAAGTACGGATTATTTGGGCATAGGCCACATTTTCGAAGACAGAATCGGCGCAACCTGGGCTGAACCGGGCGGATTTGATAAAGCAGATAAAATTGTGGTTATTGCCGGCGCTGTAGAACGGCGCTTCGTGGCAATGGGAGGAGACAGTTCCTCTGATGTGAAGGCCGCTCAAGTTGCCACGCAGCGAGGAGTCGCGACTCTATCTTTTGCGACGCCTACCGGTCAACACAGTGACGCAGATTTGCGGGCCAGCGGGGCGGACATCGTCGTTCCGGATCTCACTCATACGGAAGCCTTATTCGATAAATTTTCCGGCGCGCGACTGGCGGCTGATCAAAAGTTGAGCGCCATCCTAAACCATAAAATCACGGATATTTTAAAACAGGTGTTTGATACGCCGGAAAAAAGCAAACAATTGCCTGTTTTAAGAGCACTGTTAAGATCGAAACAGGAAAATGTGAGGTTGCAAGCTGCGCTTGGATTGATGGAAATATCCCCGCTATTGGCGCAAGAGATATTCCGTCAAGCGTTGTCTTTCCGCAACGAAAATCCGAAGATGGCTGCTGCCATTATTCAAAAAGCCGTTGAATTGAAAGATCCGGAGGCGTGGCCGGCGCTTCTTCAGCTTGCGGAAGAGCCTCTAACGCCGCAAGAGGATCGGACATATCCAATGGCGGCTACTGCCATCGAATTATTGGCGCATTATGAAAATCGGGACGATGATGTCATGAGCCGTTTGGAACCTCTTACAGAAAAGAAAAATGAACAATATTATTATGTTCGTCTTGCAGCGATCAACACTTTGGGTCGATTAGGACTTATTTCGCCCGAGCGCGAGGTCTCATGGCGCGACGAGTTGGCGATGGAAACGCTGAATGAGCATGCGCAATACACTGTTCGGACCGCTTTATTGTTCAATGAGTTAAGAAAAAAAGAAAATAGAAATGATCCAAAGATAAGCCAAGATTTTCAAACCTTAATAAATCGGCTGGGCTCAAGCAGATCGTCAGTAAGTTCCAAAGTTTATGACGATATAGTGGAAATGGGAAGACAGGGCATGGACCGCGCTCTTATGCGGCGTTTAATATTAGAGCTGATGGATGCAGACTATCGTATTCGTGTAGTTCCTTTCGAAGGGGAAAGACATTCGTATTATGAGCCTCGTCCGTCGTATGAAAAAGATAGCTATGAGAAGATGCTGAATGTTTTTATGTGGCTTTATGAAACGGAATCGGATGTGGATATAAAACGTCAGTTAGAAGAGAAAAGACAATCTTTAAGAAAAATAGCCGTCGATTTTTTGTCTCAAGAGCGTGATGTAAACAAAGAACACACCTATTCCGCTTTATTTCGTATTTTATTGGCGCTGAAAATCGATGATGCCGAAACGACGGAATTGGTCATTCGCACGATGAACAGAGAGTTAGACATTTTGCGTGAAGAAGGGGCTGTGATACACACGATGTCGATTTTCAGGCCCGGCACCCAGCTTTTAAGTCTCATGGGGAAAAAACATTCGGTTGCGAGAGAAACGCTGTTTTATCTTCTGGAAGTCGTTGAGACATTTTATAAAGATTCGTCATTGAAAAGAGATGCTATCCGATCGATCATGGATATTTATGGCAATAACTTGGAAGTTATCAAACGCATCGCCCCTCATGCCATGGACGATGATTATGTTGCGCCAGGGGAAGCCGCCAGAGTCATCATGGATTCCATCCGGCACTCATTTCAACCGGAGGATGCGCTACAAACTCCTTCGCTGGATATTCCGGCGATGGCAACGGCGCAGAAGCCAGGCAAAGCACTGGTATCCACAACAGGCGCTCTTACCCTTGAGGATTTGAAGAGACCTAAAGTTAAAGATATTATCGATCAGCAATATCGAGACGATTTGGCAACGGCATTTTTGGCGGCGGACAATCGTTTCGAGGATTTATACGCAAAGCCGCCCATGCATTTGTACGGGTTAAATACCAACAAGAGAGCTGGTCAAGACGCCAAGAAAAAATTACTTCTTCTGATAGAAGGGATTGATGTAAGTGTCAGAATTAGAGGAGAGCAATTTAACGCCTCTGGCGTCGCAAGAATGTTCGGCATTACTCCAAGAGCAGCCAAGTTTGTGCTGGAGACGGTGGCAAAGGACGAGAAAAATATTGCGATTCAAAGACTAACGGATCAGGAAACGGTCATCTACAGAAAAGAAGATAGTTTATACGCCTCAGCGTCTATTTGGGGAGTCATCAGTCATGATTGGACCGAGATTCCACCCTACTTAATAGAACCTAATTTAGAAACGATACATTTACCCGAACTAAACAATTACGCTAACATCGACGAAGGTGAGTGGTTGGAAGAGATAGGGTTTATCGGTATTGGAGAAAATAAATATTTATCAAGCGACGGATATTTAACGGTGGATACGGAGCCTCATCGAGGGGTAGTAAAAATTTCCGGTGAGGATTATCCTGAATCGGTGGTATTTAGTCATCCAGCAAAATTATTGTCTTATGATCCATGGGCGACTAATAACGTCATGGTCGAAACGGAGGGTCGTTTAATCCAATATTATGGAAAAAAAGATCCTGATGGAAGAATTTCAGGCAGCATCCGGAAGGAATCAGAAGAGCTATCAAAAACGGAGGAAAAAAAGGATATCGCGCTCACCGATGAAAAAATTCGAGGCTTAATCAGGGACAAAACTGTCACGGTACAAGATTTAATCGGAAAAATGAACTCAGCGTATGTGGTAGGGGAAATTTTTGTGATCGACGAGGCCTCGCTGACCGAATCTTCATTTGAAGATTTGTTAGCCACGAGTTTGGAAAAGAATTTATTCGGTGTTCACTTTGAAGGAAAAAATTATCTTTTCTTGGGTTTGGGAGACAAGGGCGAAGCAAAATTATTTACTCACGCGGGAATCTACTTTCAAGCGCATGACCATCCGGGAAAAGGGAATTATTTCCCAAGCTTCCCGGACGTCGTGAACTTGGCAAGAGAATTTCCCGATATCCCCACCTATATCATTGATAGAGATAATAAGCGTCTGGTGAGGTATTGGACACGCAAGGCCATTCCTTATGACGGAACTTTGATCGTTACCGAAGGTCAAGACGGAACTACAAGATATTTTGCCAAGCCCACTGAGGTTTATCCAAAATATGTTCTCCGATTACCGTCGGCTTATTTCACTGCGTCAGAAGTTTTCCTAGGCGGTCAACTCGGCCCCATCGAAAAATTTTCAGAAGTTGATTTGTTCGGACAACAGAAATTTCAGATTATCTTTCCAGCAGGTATCGTACTGGAGTACGACCGCTCAAAGAGCTTAAAAGATGTTTTCATTGACGGCATCAAAGGTCGATCCACCGGTGCCCGGCTGGCGGTTGCCCAAGCACGTAAAGAGCCCACCATCTTAGAAATTAATCAAGTGCCGCATTTTCCTAGTGTCGTCATTACCGGAGTCCAGCAACTTGCACCGATCTCAGGATCTTTGCCACTGGTTACGCCGGAAGGAATTTTACCGATGGCCATTTTACCTACGCAGTTTGCGGTCTTTCAAACATCCACGACTGGTGGAACCAGAACTTTCCAATTACTCAAGCCGGGCGGACCTGGTTTTGAGGCGATTTCGGGTGAGACGCTTAACTTCACAAACGATGATATCCGCCAAGCCGGCGCGAGACTTTCGACCGCGCGTTCTTTAACTTCCAAGCTGCCTCAATCACAGGAAATCCAACCTGCTATTGCCGCCGCCCGCGATTATAAAACTCAAGACAGCATTTCCAGAAAACTTCTTCTCCAGATGGTCGGGGGTTTAACTGACACGAAGGACGTCATGCTATCAATTAGTATTCAAGGGCAAGACATCCCTGAGATGATTAAACAAATCGGGGAATTGCAGGGCGAATTGAAGACGCTAAAAAGCACTTATTCAAAATTGAATGTTTATATTGAACTGGCCAACGAAAATGGAAATAGAATTGAAACAATGGCGGGTTTCCAGTCCCAAGCGCTTCCAACGGATTTGGGAGGCCGGAAACTCAAGAGGATTTATTCGGGTGTCTTAACGGATGCTCTGGTGAATACGGCAAAGGCCAGCAAAGCCGGCCTTCTTGCCGCCCAAGAAGCCCGTATCGATGCCGATACTTACAATGTGATTCCTTATAAAGCAGACATGAGAGCGGCGATCATGACCGCCATTGCCGATTCCTTCAGTGACGAGAACGTTATTCGTGTGTTAAAAACTTTAATGCAGACGTCCATCGGAATCGAAGAAGTTAAACTGGTCAAAGAAGTCCCAGAATATGCCACCGCTGAAACTTACAAGCAAAAAAACCTTTTCGTCAAGGCTCTCGCTCAGCTTTCCGAGAAGTTGTATCAAGCCTATGTGACCCTCATCGCAACTGGAACGTCGGCCTAGTTATTCTCTCCCAAGGTCTGGCCTGTCAGTCCGCTTGTGATAGGATGTAGCATGCTCAAGCAAATACGCTCCAGCCTCAAGAAAGCGGCAAATCCCCGGCAAGCCAAGAACTTTCAGCGTTTTTTTAAAACGGGTTGTGGAGAGTACGGAGAAGGGGATATTTTTGTCGGTGTTTCGGTCCCTCAACTGAGAAAACTTGCCGTCAAGCATCACCCGACAAATCTAACCGATTTAAAAAATCTTCTTCGCAGCCATATCCACGAAGAACGCCACTTGGCGCTCATTTTTTTGGTAATGCAATATCAACAGACCCAGGGAAAAAAGAAAAAACAACTCTTTGATTTTTACGTCCGTAATCGAAAATACGTGAACAACTGGGACCTAGTCGATCAGACTGCCCATCAAATCATCGGCGACTATCTCAAAGACAAAGATAGATCGCTTCTACTTCGTTTTTCCAAGTCCGGCAATCTTTGGGAGCGGCGCATTTCGATCGTTGCCACTTTCAAGTACATTTCTCAAGGCCGCCCGGAGTGGACGTTTAAGATTGCCGAGATTCTTCTTGGCGATGATCATGATCTGATCCACAAAGCGGTGGGTTGGATGCTACGCGAAGTGGGTAAGCGCTGCTCCGTGGCCGAGCTTGAAAATTTCTTAAAAAAACATTTACCATACATGTCCCGCACTACCTTAAGATATGCCATTGAGCATTTTCCCGAGCCAAAGCGGCGTAAGTATTTGAACATAAAAGCGCAAGGTGTATAATACCGCTCATGCTTGACTTAGCTTACATTCGAGAAAATAAAGAAAAAGTCCGTCAAGCGCTTGAAATTAGGGCGCCCAAGCTGGACTTTGATGGTTTTTTGCGTCTAGACGAAGACAGGCGAAAGCTACAGCAGGAGTTGGATAGTCTTCGTGCTGAAAAGAACAGGGCAAATGGCGTTATTACCCAATTATTAAAGGAAAAGAAGGATACAAAAACCACTATTGATTCAATGAAGTCTATATCCCAAAAAATATCTGAATATGAGAATAAAGTGGGGGATATTGATTCAAAAGTAACAGAAATATTATTAATAATCCCAAATATACCTCACAATAATGTAAAAAATGGTTCTGATAGCAGCCAGAATACAGAGATTACACGCTGGGGAGAGCCTAAAAAGCATGATTTTAAACCTAAAGAACATACCGAAATAGGACATGAACTTGGAATTTTTGATATTCCAAGAGCTGCCAAAATATCCGGAAGCGGCTTTGTCGTGTTTAAGGGTATTGGAGCCAGGCTTCAGCGAGCTTTGATTAACTTTATGCTAGATCAGCACACGCAGGAGCATGGTTACACGGAGTTTTGGCCGCCGATACTTGTGAATCGAGCCAGCATGGTTGGAACGGGGCAGCTTCCAAAATTCGAAGAGGATATGTACCGCTTAAAACAAGACGATATGTTTTTGATCCCCACCGCTGAAGTTCCGATCACCAATTTACATCGAGAGGAAGTATTAAAAGAAGAAGACCTGCCGCTCAAGTACACGGCCTATACGCCCTGTTTTCGTCGCGAGGCCGGTGCGTATGGAAAAGACACTAAAGGTCTTATACGCGTACACCAGTTCGACAAAGTGGAACTCGTAAAATTTTGTACGCCCGAAAAATCTTATGAAGAACATGAAAAAATGTTAAAAGACGCCGAAAAAATTTTGCAACTATTGGGTTTGCCGTATCGTGTGATGCAACTCTGTAGCGGCGATATGGGATTTGCAGCGGCCAAATGCTACGACATAGAAACGTGGGCACCGGTGCTCGGCCGTTGGCTGGAAGTGTCTTCCGTGAGTAATTTTGAGGATTTTCAGGCACGCCGCGCAAATATTCGGTTCAAAAGAAAAAATTCCAACAAATCCGAGTTTGTCCACACCTTGAATGGTTCGGGGTTGGCGCTGCCGCGCGTGATCATTGCGCTTCTTGAAAATTTTCAGAACGCCGATGGGTCTGTCGTCGTGCCGGAAGCGCTTCGGGCCTATCTGGGCGGTGTTACGGTGATCAAGAAATAATTGCCGGTTTTTTGGAGGGGTGGCAGAGTGGCCGAATGCGGCGGTCTTGAAAACCGTTATCCTCAAAAGGGATCGTGGGTTCGAATCCTACCCCCTCCGAACGAGTTAGCGTCGATTTTCTCGGATGTGGTAATGAGTAAGAAGGTCCCTATTTAAATTTTTTTACACAGGAGGTAGCGTATGAAAAAGATCATTTTAACGATTGCGGCTATATTCTTTATCGCGTTGGCTGTTATTTCCGTCGGGAAAGATTTGATTATCAGGGTTTCAGCAGAAAATATCGTAAAGTCGGCGACGGGCCTACGCCTGGAAATACAAGATTTGAAAACCAGCCTTGTTGGAAGTTTCTTACGAATTAAAGGATTGAGAGTATTCAATCCCGATAAGTTTCAAGACCGATCGATGCTCAATATGCCGGAGATATACGTTCACTACGATTTACCTGCCATTATCGGAGGAAAAATCCATCTAAGCGAGGTGCGCATCGATTTAGAGGAATTTCAAGTCGTGAAAAATAAAGACGGTTCTTTAAACCTGGATTCATTAAAGGCGATCCAGAATCAAAAAAAAGAAGCCAGCACGGGCGAAAAAACCAAGCCGGCTCCCATTCAGATCGATGTTTTACAGCTTAAAATTGGAAAGGTGATTTATAAAGACTATTCCAGCGGCGGCAGCCCGAGTGTGAACGAGTTCAACGTCAATCTCAACGAGAAATTTACCAATGTCACGGATTTAAATTCTCTCACCAGCCTTATCGTCGTCAAAGCGTTAACGAACACGAGGCTGGGTCAACTTCTCAATATAGATCTTGGCGGTTTACAATCATCCGTCTCCGGCACTTTATCCACCGCGCAGAATGTTGCTTTACAATCGGCGCAAGTCCTATCTCACACGATGCAACAGGTTGTTTCGGCGGACACGGTCGGGAAAGCCTCTGGGGCAGTCGAAAGCGTTGCGGGAGATATTGGAAAAGCCGCGGGGAAGCTAACGGGCGCGTTCAAGCTCCCTTTTGGAGAATCATCCGAAAAGAAATAATCCAGCGCCCATAGCTCAATTGGATAGAGCGCTTCCCTCCGAAGGAAGAGGTTGCTGGTTCAAGTCCAGCTGGGCGCAGTTTATCCACCCCTGGTAGGTTTATCCAAAACATCCACCACTTATTGTATAAATTCTTAACAGGATTAATATCCTTCAATAATTTTTATATTTTTATTGACATCCGACTTGATTGTGCTACACTGAATTTCCTTTTTTGACAGTTAAAGTAAGTGCTTTAATTGGCGTAAGTATAGCGAGTGTTTTAGATTGCTCGCTACGCCCGCAATAATAAGATGAGGAAAGGCGCTATGTCATCAAAAAACGGTCAGTACATCACTGCCAAAGACATTTCTAAAAAATTCAAGGTCGCCTACCCCACGATCAACCATTACACGAATCTCGGATTTCTCTCCATTGTCAAGCGCGAGGGCAACAAGCGTCTCTACAGCGGTAAAGAGGTGAGAGTGCGGTTGCAACTTATTTCTAAAATGGTCAACGAAGGCTATCCGCTTCGGCTGATCCGAAAAAAATTGGTCGGAAAACAGGGGAGGATGGCATGAGCTACTATCGCGTGTTGGGTTTCGAGAAAGAACCCTTTTCCACGAGTCCGGATCCCGATTTTTTTTATTTATCGCGCGAACATGACCGGGCGTTGACGAATGTTTTGATCGAGCTTCGTCTAAAACGGGGTTTGAGCGTCGTGCTGGGTGATGTGGGCACCGGAAAAACCACCTTGTCACGGAAACTTGTCCAGGATTTGCGCGAAAGAGAAGACTGTCTTTTTCATATCATGCTGGATCCTTCTTTTGAAAACCGCCTGCTTTTTATGCAATCACTGGTGAAAAACTTTGGAGTCCCCCTGGAGAATCAGAGTCCGACGGCATCCATTACGGATTTGCGCGAGTCCCTTGAGCGTTTTTTGTTCCAAAAGGGCGTAGTGGAGGGCAAAACCGTCATTCTTATCATTGACGAGGCCCAAAAACTCGATCCGATGTCGATGGAAGTTCTACGGCTTCTTTTAAATTACGAAACCAATCAGTTCAAGCTTCTGCAATTGGTGCTGCTGGGGCAAATCGAACTCTTATCCTCCATTCGAAATATTCCTAATTTCATGGATCGCATCAGTTTCAAAACAATGCTCAATCCTCTGGACTATGAAGAAATGAAGGAAATGGTCTATTTCCGAATCCGTCAGGCGGGCTACCAGACCAAGATGGATCTATTTTTGGAAGAGGCATTGAAAGAAATTTATCAATCGACGCGTGGTTACCCACGGCAGGTGACAATGCTTTGTCACCGGGCGCTTAAGGAAATGCTGATGAAAAACAAGGCCGTGATAGATCGTGAACTTATTAGCGGGCTATTGGAAGAGGAGGCGCAGTACGGATGGCAGACGACAAATCGATTACTCCAGAACAGCAGCTACTAAAGCTGATTGAGGAGTCGAACAAGGCTTCCAAGGGCGCGTCCCCAACAACGGTAGGCAGGCCTGCCAAAGGCCTCCACCGGTTTTCTTTGGCAAAAATTCCGGGCGCATTGATTGGCCGCCTGTCATTTTGGAGACGCGCCGGCGGCAAACGTCGTTCAACGGCCAAAAAAACGTCGGTCAATATAACCGACATGAACAAAACGTTATCGATAGCGGTGGTTTGTCTTTTGGCGTACGTTCTGTTTGACGCAGCGGCTTCCGCCAGAAATTTACAGCGGCCGCCAAATTTCGTGCCGCCCAAAGATATGAAAACCGCTTTTAAGAAGGAAGTGATCGAGCCGTTAAAGGAATCTTCCTATTATTTGCAAAAAGTTTCGTCGCGGGACATTTTTAAAGAAGGCAAAAAGGTCGAAGCGGCAAAGCAGGAGCAGCCCCCGCAAAATGCAGTCACCGAAACGGCCGAAGCGGTCAAGAATCTCGCGCTGGTCGGGATTTCCTGGTCCTCGGATCCGGACGTTATCATCGAGGACAAGGCGCATCAGCGCACTTTTTTTGTCAAGCGCGGTCAAATGGTCGGAGACGGCGTCAAGGTCGAAGCTATCTTTAAAGACCATGTGGTGGTGACGTTTGAAGACAGGGAATATGAATTGAGATGATGAAGAAGAAAATACTTCCTATAGAAATATGGGGGTTGCTGGCTCTGTTGCTATGCCACAACGTAGGGGTGTCTTTGGCGGAAGAATCGTCCAAGGAGCCCGAGGCCCCGAGCGGCAGTTTCACGGTGCCAGAATCAACTACGGTGTCCGAGTCAAATGAAGAGCCGGGGGTTCCGCAAGATCAGGAAATCAAACCAAGCATTGTAGGTTTGGATGAAAAAGTTTCTTTGGATTTGAGAAACATTGAGGCCGCCGACGCGATACGTTTTTTGGCGCAGAAAGGCGGGCTCAATTTGGCCGTGTCGAAAAATGTTTCCGGCCGAGTGCAACTTTTATTGAACAATGTGCCCATCCGCGATATTCTCGACATCATTTTAATCACCAATGCCTTGGCTTACGAAAAAATCGGAGATGTTTACTACATCATGACCGAGGTAGAATACAAGGAGCGTTTTGGCCGCAAATTTTCAGATACGCGCCAGGTGAAGCTGTTCAAATTGAAATATGCCGTTCCCGAGCAGGCTTTCGCGCTTTTTGACGTTTTGAAAAGTGAAATCGGCCGGCTGTTGGTGGATCCGGAGTCCGGCACCGTGCTGGTGATGGACACGCTTCAAAACATCGAAAAAATGGAAAATGCGCTAAAATCAATGGAAGAGAAAAGAGCCGTCAAGGTCTATCCCTTGAAGTACGCCAAAGCCGCGGATGTGGAGGTGCGCCTGAAGGCCCGTCTGGACAACAAAAAAGTGGGCAGCGTTACTTCGGATGATCGCACCAATGCGGTCATCGTTGAAACATTGCCGGATCGCATGAAAGAAATTGACTCGGTGGTGGCTTCGCTGGATACGAAAACGCGTGAAGTGCTGATCGACGCAAAGATCGTAAAAGTCACGCTGTCGAACGGGTTGGCGGCTGAAATCCAATGGGAGGGCATCTACAAACAGTTTATCAAGAAAAGTGAGTTTTTCCTGGGCAATCACGTGTCTGCGCCGCTGGCCAGAACCGGTAAAAGCTTTGTGGATGATTTTGTGAGTATTGCGCCGACCACAACACCCGCCCAAGGTAGTAAAAACGCTTTGACCGAAAACCTTGTTTTTGGCACTATGGGAGAGGATTCATTTGAAGCGCTCATAAACTTTTTGAGGACGATCGGTGAAACTAAGATTTTATCCAATCCAAAAATTGCCGTGATCAGCAGTCAGGAGGCCCGAATTCTTGTCGGCGAAAAACAAGCGTATGTTACCACCACCACCACTTCTTCCACGGGTGGCGGCAGCACGGTCGCCGAAAACGTTACCTTTATTGACGTGGGTATACAATTGAACGTCACGCCGGTGGTGAACGAGGACGGTTTTGTTACCATGAAAATCAAACCGGAAGTTTCGAGTGTTTCCACCAACTTAATCACTCCTAGCGGCAACAAGATTCCTATTTTGGAAACTTCTGTTGCTGAAACAACCGTGATGGTGCGCGATGGGGTTTCGATCATGATCGGGGGTCTTCGCCGGGATGAAAAGACCGAAAACCACAAGAAAGTGCCCGTGTTGGGCGACATCCCATTTTTCGGCGCGCCGTTTAATTCTTTTTCAAATTCGACGCGACACACCGAACTTTTGATTTTAATCACGCCTCATATTGTGTATGGAAATACGCTGGTGACCGGTGAACAAAAAGCCGTAGACCGTTTGTTCAAGTCTTATTCTGATTATCCACCGACGGTGAGCATGAAACGCGTGGATTTGCATAAAGTGGAGGTGGCGTCTTGATCCCCAATCCTCTTAGCCGGAATATCTTGACCGGTGTGGTGGTTGTCGCCTTGGCTACGACCGGGGCTACGTCGGTTTATCTTTTCGTAAAGCATAAAAATAGCGCCGGCGACAAAACGATTTTGGCCCAAATGCAAAAGTTGGAAAAAGATAACTTGGAATTGAAGAAAAAATATGATGACATCGATGTTGACCGAAACAATATCCTCAATCAAACTAAAAATTTGCTTCAGGAAAAGACCAAATGGGACGAGATGGGAGGGCAGCTTGAAAATCTGAAAAAGACAAATCGCCTGTTCATGCTGCAAAAAGACAAAATCCTTTCGGACAATCAACGGTTAAAAAATGAGATCGGATCGATCCTCGGGAATTTCGACAGTTTGAAAGAATCCTACCAGGAACTTCTGTCCAAGGAGGAGGCAGCTGAAAAGGAAAATGTGAATTTAAGGAGGCTTCTCACACAACAAGTCGAGAGTACCCCCGAATATCAGGTGCTTGATCGTGAATCCAAGCGGCTGCGTGACGAAAACCTGAAGCTCGGCCAGGCCCTCAACCTGCTCGAGGACCGCATAAAAAAAGCGCTGGATCATATCAAGAAAAATCAACTGCGGGAGATTGGGATGGTGCGGCAAGTGCGCGAACAAAAACAAGCGTTGGACGATTTAAGATCCCAAAACGGCTCGCTGACAAAAGGCAACCAGGAGCTCAACGTCATGATCAATCAGGCTCCGGATCGCGTCAAAGACATTGCGGCCCAAAACCAGGTGCTTCTCAAAGAAACCGCCGAGATGCATTACAATATGGGCGTGTTTTTCACGGAGAATAAGCAGTTCGAGCAGGCGGAGAAAGAATATTTAAGGGCATTGGATTTCGATCCTAATCATCTGAAGGCGCACTACAATCTGGGTTATCTGTACGCCGAGGATCTTAATAAACATGACAGGGCCATGTTTCATCTGGAAAAATTCCTGCAAATTGATCCAAACTCAAAGGAATCAGAAGCCATTCGCAGCTATATCGCTGCAAGACAGACATGGAATAGTACCGGAAATATGGGCCGAGGTAAACGTTAATAATGGAGGAACCAATGAAGAAATTTGTTATTTTTGCGGTCGCGGTTGGGCTGGCAACTTCGCCGGCATACGCTAGAGACAGGAAAGATACTTCCAAGACGGCAACTCCAGTGGTGGCGGCCTCTGCGCCTGTCGAAGACAAGGCAAAAAGAGAAGAAACCCAGAAAAAAATTGAAGAAAAAAAGAAAGAACTGAATGGCACCCAATGGAATGTGGCTCTTACATCCGGCGGAAAAAGCGAGGGCGAGGATGTGCTGACTTTTCAGAATGCACAAGTGTCTTCCAAGATATTTGGCAACAAAGGGTATCCCTCTACCAACTACACCATCAGTTTTTCAGAGGGCAGTGACATGGCCACTTGGGAAACTATGCAAACTAACCCAAAAGGCGGGGTAGTTTTTATCCGTGGGGAGTGGAAAGAAGGGGTAATGCGTGGTGTGATTAGCCAGCAGCTTGAGGAAGGAAAATCCAAGGATTACAATTTCACCAGCGCCAATAAAGCTTCGATTCCTACTACCACAGAGCCAAAACAGTCCAAACAAAAGGAATCCACCACCCCAACCAAGGAAGGTTCTGAAGATAAAATAGTAAAAAAGGCTATTGACAAAGAAGTAAATATCTAGTATCTTCTAAATTGGATATTAGATTCTTTGATAAGATTATTAAAACGTGAATAAATGGCAAACCTCCGCCAATAGAACGTCGGCGGATCCGCTTGTGTACCAGTAGCGGATAAGGTAACTTAGGGGCGCAAAGCCGTGCGTCCTCCGAAGCTTTAGCGTAGGGGGATTGGCAGGTTGCCGCGAAAATAACACCCAGGCACGGTTGGTTGCCTGGTTTTTTTTGTCTTATGATAAAAGTGCCAGGCACGAAGGCAAAAAAGGCATAAAAGTGCCAGGCCTAAAGCCCCGAAAGAGGAAAATTAGTTAACAAAATGCCTAGGTTGCCAAGAATTCGTTTAGAAGGCGCGATTTATTATGTGACTTCGCGCGGTTCTCAAAGTGAACAAATATTCAAAGACAAGGATGATTACGCGATGTACTTGGAGCTTGTAAGTAAATACAAAAGTCAGTATAAGTTCAAACTTTTTTCTTATAGCCTGTATGCGGACCATCTGGAGCTGTTAGTTGAGGCTGGGGACGACGCTTCAATTTCCGACATTATGCATGATCTGAATTCTCTGTACACCAAATACTTTAACGGGCGCTACCAAAAGCATGGACATCTTTTTGAATCCCGGTTTAAATCGATACTGATTGAAAAAGCCAACTATCTTTTGGCGATGACGCGACATATTCATTTGTCTTCCAAGCAAAGTCCCTACTCCAGCTACCATATATATATCGGCGGGTCCGGCACCGGACAGGCAGCTGCTGCTCCGCTTTCCCTAAATATTTCGGAAGAGGTCAAGGAAGTGTTGAGTTTCCTGAAAACCAAAGACGACGCGAAAGCGTATGACCGCTACGTTCTGGAAGGTGATAAAAAAGAAATCGAAGAACTGGAAAAAAATTTAAGGCGCACCCAGGTGCTCGGGTCGGAAGCATTCCAACTGGAAGTGAAAAAAAGAGTGCAACAGCACGCCGAACAACAAAAAGAAGAAAAACTTCCGCTAAAATCCAGTCCCGTGTTCGTGTTCATGGCCGGCGCGTTAGTGCTGATCGCAACATCCTCGGCAGTCTACCTTTATATTTCGAAGCAAAAACTCGAGAACAAATATACGATGGTGCTGAAACAAAAGGAAGCGGAATTCGCGGAAAAAGCGAAGTTTGAAAACCGCAGTCCAATCGCGCTGGCTGAATTGGAAGGTACCGAGTGGGAGATTGAAAAAGTTTCGCTGCCCGCCCTGGGCGCCAAAGGTGTTTTGAAAGACATACTCCATTTCACCTCGGGACAATTTTATTCGGAAGAGTTCATAAAAAAAGGATTTAAGGCCAGCAATATTTCCGTGACACAACAGCCCAACGGTGTCGTGACTTGGGAGACACTTCAATCCAACGCGGCCGGAGATTCGGTGAGCTGGCGGGGTGATTGGCAAGACGACGTGATGAAGGGCGTTCTGAGCGTGAATCTTGCAGGGCAAAAACCACAGGATTTTTCTTTTTTCAGCGTGAAGTGGTCGTATGAGAACGCAGGAGCGCATTCGGACAGTACAGGAGGCACCCAATGACACAGCGCACCCGGCAAGCCATCATGGATTATTGGATATCAAAACATGCTTTTTATTGGCGGCGCTATTCCCGGTTTTTCCTTCTCATTCTCCCTTCTTTCATCATTTTCTCTCCAACAGTGTTTGCGGAAGAAACAAGATTAGAGGCCAAGCCGGCCAGCCTGCTGAGCCTGGTCAGCAAGGAATCAAAGCCTGTCAAGCCAACTGCCGGCGTTCCAGTTAAAAAAAATACACTCAAGAAAATAGTTGCCGAAGAAACGACCTCCCGCACCATGTCTAAAAAATCGAAGTTTGAATTACCGGCCCCGGACCCGGAGGATTTGAAGGCCGAAGGCATTGTGAAATTTCAACGGGGCATCATCAGCGCCAGGAACAAATCCGGCATGGCTGTCGAGTATGACATGAACGAGACGGAAGGTTCTTCAAAAGAAATATGGGTGAATTTCCACAAAAAACTGAAATTGGCGGGCATGAAGGACCTATCCTCGCTGGGTGAAGGGGACACGGTCGAGGTCGAGTACAAGATCACCAAACAGACTAAAAAGATCCTGTTGCAGGGTATTTCGCTGATATCAAAAAAACCCAAAGAAGAACCGCAACCGTCTGTGGCCGAAGAGTCTCAAGCGCGCGCGGTGAAGCCATGAAAAAACACTTTTGGACCCTAGGTCTTATCACGCTTTTCTTGGCCGTTGCGGTAACGGACGTTGAAGCCATGCAGATCAAACGCGTTGTGCGTGGCATCGCCAACTTTGACGTGGACGATGTTGCGCAGGAAGCGATCCTCAAGGACTCCGCCGGGAACACGGTCACCGTTAACGTGAATAAAGCGATCATCCTGACGAATGCAGTCGGAGACAATACGAGCCAGAATGACCAGAATGTCTTTTTTACGGCCGATTTCGCCGCGACGGATTCGATTGTTATTGACCGCGGCGGCGGCACGGCAGGGGCGGCCTGTATCTGGCAAGTGATCGAGTTTGATTCGGGTGTGACCGTCCAGAGGGGTCTTACCGTCGTTAACTCAAACGTGAAAACAAAGAGCATCATCATCAATTCCGTGACGACGTCTAAGGCGATGCCTTTTATTCTCACCCGCGCTGCTTATAACAGCAACAACCGTACGGATGAAATTGTTCTGAAGCCCACATTCGCGAACGCAACGACACTACAACTGGATCGTTCAGATCAAGGAAGTGGCAAGGTCGTTTCGATCGTATGGCAGGTCGTGGAATTTAACACCGACTCTTCTATTCAGACCGGCACCATCCTGTTGGATGGCGACGTGAGCCCTGCATCACCGCAGACCAATACGGCAACGGTCACAGCTGTGAATACGCCGGCACTATTTACCTACTATAATGGCGATACCACGTCTGACACGTCACTGAATGGGCAGGACTCGAGGATCTATACGACCTGCACTTATTCCGGGACGACTGTGACCTGCGCGCGCGAGGACGCGAATAGCACGCCGTTGACCGACGTCCAGGCGCGTTTTTATCTCCTAGACCTCAAGGACGAATCTTCTTTGACGCAGACAGGCGCTCAGACGTGGACTATCGGCGGCGCTACCCTGACGATTAACTCGGTCAGCGGTATCCTTTCTTCCGGTATAGCTAACAGGATCCGCCTCACATTCACGGGCGTGCATGGCCTCGCGAACGGCGATTACATACATGTCGGCGGTAACGCGGGCTCGACCGCTGCGATCGGTGTTTGGAAAGTTTTGACTGATGTCAATTGCAATGATACGGCGGGAGCGTGTTCGACGTCACAGGTAGAGCTTGTCAATTCCGTCTGGCTCGCAAACGCCAACAACGGCACAGTCATGAGGATGACAGCGCTTGCTGCGCTTGGTACGAACGTGGATCCAGACCGCACGATGATCTGGAAAAGTACGCGTTCCGGCAACGCCGCTGTGGCAACGTCAACTTATTCGGATGATCTGGCCACCGCACTCTTTCTTGATAGTAAGAACACGATATGGAGTTTCCGTGGCGCGCGTACGACGGTGGTGGACGCGATCCAGGAATGGGGCGCCACAGAATTTGCGCCGGTAACGCTTTCTATCCCCAATGGCGGCGAGTCATGGAATGTCGGTTCTTCACAGACGATCACGTGGACAAGCGCCGCATCGGTGGCCACGCATGACTGGAAACTGCAATATTCGGCCGCTCCCACAACAAAAACTGTTTCTACGACAACGGGAAATGCTGTGACGCCGATTAAGATCACAACCACCACGGCTCATGGCATCGTGACCAGCGATCAGGTCACTGTCAGCGGTGTGGTGGGTAACACGGCCGCGAACGGAATATGGATCGTCAAAGCAGGAAGCGATTGCACGACGGGTACGGGTGGCGCAGGCGTTTGCACCACGAGCGAGATTGAGCTCAAAGGCTCGACCGGCAACGGCGCCTACACTTCTGGCGGCATTTTAAATTTTCCGACATGGACGGATATGGGTAGCTGGTGCGGAGCCGGTGGCACAGCGGCTTGTACCGGCACGGATCTTTCTACCGGAAGCGTGATATTCAAAATGCAGGACTATCTCGGGAGCACGTTCCGCGTCCGTTTGGTGGATACCACAGGCAGCCAGATAGGACCTGAACCGCAATGGCGCCGTCAGGATGCCGGCAATGCCGATATGACGGTGAAAAGAACTTTGACGGCCGCATTACCCGACGGTACTTTGGATTGGGCGGTGGGTGACACAGGCGCGAACACAAGATACATCCAATGGGGTTATACGGGGTCCACTAATTGGGGAACTGTGAAGCTGCAATATTCTACGAACAATGGCGGAGCTTGGAGCGATATTTCAACTCTTGGAGCCTCATATTCGGCCGCCAGCACCTTGGCGGTGAACAATGACGGTGTTACCATCGGGGATTCTGCTCCTTTTGCGGGTAAAGGCCGCTGGGCGTTTGACCCTGTTCCAGATATTTTGAGCGCGATCCCTTCTCAGACTATGGTGCGTGTAGTGTCTAACACGGACGGCACCGTATTGGCAACCTCTCCGGCATTTAACATCAAAAGATCCATTTCATTGCAAAACCCCGGCATGAGTGTCGGCGAGACGTATACGGCGCAAACCCCGTGGGACATCCGCTGGAATTACACTGGTCAGACCAGTTGGGGAAATGTGACAGTGCAAATATCCACGGATGCGCCGCATGCGGTCTGGACCACTCTAACTTCGACGCAGGCGGTGGGCGGAGCCTCAGGAGACACTCCTCCTTATTCAGGGAAAGGTTCATACACCGCGCTTATTCCGACGACGGCTGTCGGATCCACAGTTAAAGTCCGCGTGTTCAGCACAACAGATACTTCGATCAGCAGTACATCGACCAATAATTTCACGGTCAACGCCAAGATATCGCTCACAACTCCCACGGCCTCTGGGATTATCATGAATGTCGACAATTCCTATCTGATCCAGTGGGCGTTGTCAGGTTCCGGCGTGAGCACGGTCAAGATTGAATATTCCATCGATGGCGGTTTAAGCTGGGTGAATCCGGCGATTACCAATTCCACCAATGCCACCAATGTCGACTCCACGCACGGAAGTTATACATGGACCGTCCCGAACAATGTGGGGACTAATTTAAAAGTGCGGGTGTCCGATACCACCGTGCCGACCATCAACGATATTTCTGTCAATGCTTTCGAGATCAAAGGCCAGGTTACGGGTTTGAGCCCCAACGGCAGCGAAGTTTATGACTATGGCAGCACGGTGCCCATCACTTGGGTGTGGCATGGTTCCGGATCCGCGCTTGTGGATGTGTTTTATTCAACGGACGGAACCACCTTCCCGAATGCTATCTCCAATTGCACTGGTATTCTTGCGAGCGCACAGAGTTGTGACTGGGCGCTTGGAACTGTCGCGACCGGGACGAATTACAAAGTACGTGTCGAACAAACGACGGACCGCACGAACGTCAACGCTCAGTCGGCCAATGTCTTCAGAATCAAAGGCGTGCTGGCTGTGACGGCTCCGGTCGGCGGCAATATTTGGTATGTCGGCGACACCAACAACATTGTTTGGACAAAGAGCCCCGCATCATTGGGCAATGTGAAACTCGAATATACGCCGGACAACGGTGTTAATTATTACACTATCATCGCGAGCACCTCCGGAACTTCTTATCTATGGGACCCGTCATCTCCCGGGACCGGACTGCCGGACTCCGGCGTGAATATCCGCGTGTCTCTGGCGACGGATTCGACCGTGACGACCACGATGGGGACATCTTTCAAGATACGCGGCAAACTGGTTCTCAACATTCCAAGCAATACCGGCATCATATGGGAGGTTGGCACATCGCAGAGCATCACATGGACCAGTACCCCGCTGAGCCAGGGTCTTGTCGAATTGCGCTACTCCATCGGCGGCGGACCGTTTACACTGATTAACAATACGACAAATTCTTCCACGCAAACCTACACGTGGACGGTTCCTGATGCTATTTCCTCGAATGTGATCGTTCGAGTGTCCAGCTTGAACACAGAGAACGAAAGCGCAGTGTCCGATGATTCCAACAACCCATTCAAGATACGCGGGCGCTTTGTGCTCAATTCGCCCAATGGCAACGAAACTTGGAAAGTCGGCGAATCCAGGAATCTTGTGTGGAGAACTTACGGGACAGTTAACGCGGTCAAGTTTTCATATTCACCCTCTAGCGGCGAAGTAGGCACATGGAACCCCATTGCTTCGGCTGTGACCAACCTGTGTGCTTATGACGGTTCGACGGACTGTGTATTCAACTGGGGAACGGTGAGCGGTGTGGCGGATTCTATCGTGACCACCAACCGTATTCGCGTCGAAGATAACAGTGATTCAACCGCCTTGGACGATTCCAATGCCGACTTTACGATACTTGGAAACGTCACCCTTGACAATTTGACCGCCGGGGAGATATTGCGCGTCGGCGGCTCGAAACTACTTCAATTCACAAAGTTTGGGACGATGATCATCCCGACCGCCAATTTCAAACTGCTTTACGCCGTGGACGGCGCCACTTTTACGGACCCAGCCAATGTGATCACAACGACCACCGGTTCTAGCTTCAACTGGACGAGTATTCCCGACGCTGCGCGTTCGGACACTACCAAGGTTAAGGTGCAGTGGGAAGGCAACGCCGCGGGCGTGAACAATCTTTCCCCGACGATCAAGATCAAGCCAGCTATCGATTTAACGACGGACGCCGGGACTTATAACATCGGTGGTCAGGTACCGGTCACGTTTACGCATACGGGCCGCGCGACGGATACTTTCAAAATTTATTATTCGGATGATGGCGGTTTGACTTACCCTGTCGGCAATCAGATTCACACGGTCTCAGCGGCTTCCTCACCGTATACCTACAACTGGACCATTCCAAACGTGGCCGGCATCGTCGGCAACGACAACAAATTCAAAGTGACCATGGCTGGTGATGAGACGGATGTGATGGATATCTCATTAAACAATATAACGATCTATGGTCAACTGTCTATCGCGCAGCCGGATGGCACGACCTGGACGGCCGGTGATACGAATCGTTCCATTATTTGGACGGCGCAGGGCATCACCACTACCCGCATTGATTATTCGCTCGATAACGGTACGGACAATTATCCGTATCCCATTACAACTTCCGGCACCGGCGGCGCGTATTTGTGGAATCCAGTGCCGGCTGCTGCTGTGGGTGGTCAAGTGAAGATTCGAGTGAAAGCCAATGATGCGACGGATAGCGTGACGGTTGTTTATTCTCCCTCTCTTATTATTAAACCGAAACTTGTTTTAACCGCGCCGAACGGTCCCGGTACTTTGTCCGTGGGAGATCCGCTCACCGTTTCTTGGAGTTCTAGTGGTGCCGAAAATATCAAGATTGAATATTCCACCAATGCTGATCAACCGATCCCGACATGGACTACGCTTCCCGGATATTCTTCGGTGGACAGCACGCTGGGCAACATTACGACCGCGGTGCCGGATGCCATCAGCGATCACGTGAAGTTCCGCTTATCGAATATTAACGGCAATCCGAATTTGCAGGTGACCAGCGCTTCTTCCATAGAATTTTCCATCAAAGGTAAATTAACATTACAGTCACTCACGGCTCCGGGGTTGGTTTACACATTGGGAGATCAGCCGAATGTGGTTTGGACGCCGACAGGCACCATTGGCAATGTAACCGTCGAATATTATAACGGAACTTCTTGGAGCACCATCGCTACCACCGCACCGCAGGCGGGACCTTATGCTTTGTTGCTGGATTCGGCCAGTGGAATCACAACGGCCACCGACCAAGCAAAAGTGCGTATTTCCGCCACCAACGGAAGCGCTCCGACAGTTGCTTCGGCAAATCCTTTTATGGTGAAGCCTTATCTTTTGGTGACAAGTCCCGCGGCCAATGACGTGTGGGTGGTGGATTCCAGCCACAATATTACGTGGACTTATAAAGGCTCCAATATCGCCAATGTCGCGATTTATTATTCCAGAAACGCAGGTCCCTACACCAATTTGGTGGCCGACCCTGTCACCAATAACAGTTCGAAAGCTTGGACAATTCCCGATGATATTCGTGCCGCTAAGGACTTGAGCCTTAAGATTTTCACTTTGCCTCTTTCGGATACGTGGGCGACCAACGCTATTTCCACCGGTAATTTTCAAATTATTGGGCAGGTAGCCATGAAAGTGCCCAACAACACGACTCCCGTTCAGTGGCGCATTAACAGCAGCAATGATATCCAATGGACAAATGTTCAAGGCTCGATTGGACTTGTAAAACTAGAATATTCCGCCGCAGGGGATGTAGGTCCGTGGACAACCATTGTCTCATCCACAACATCCGGCGCTCCAGGAGATCACGCCTATACCTGGCCGATACCTAATAATTTTCCCACCGTGAAAAATAATTTTAGAATCCGCGTCTCCGATGCCGCCAACAGCAACGTGATCGATGCGTCCACCGCCTCCAGTTCCACACTCGCCAGTTTTAGTCTTGTGCAGCCAATTAATGGAAATGTCTGGGTGGCAGAAACAACCAACACCATTCAATGGACAACGCCAGTCGTTGGCGTGCCTGCCACCATTAAACTCGAATATAATTTAGGATTGGGCGGCGGTTGGCTTCCGGTACCAGAAAATGACGGCACTGCCAACGATGGCATTGTCACAAACAATGGTTCCTTAAACTGGACGCTTTCGACAACTCGCACTAATACCGCGCAAATTCGGATTTCAGATCCAAATGATTCCAACAGCATCGTAACCGGAACCACTTTTAAGATCCGTGGCGATTTAACCGTGACTTCTCCGACGGTGGGCACAGAATCCTGGGATGTGGGCACGTTGAATAATATTACTTGGACGAAAAAGGGCAATATGACCTCCGTTAAACTGCAATACTCCACCAATAGCGGCGGCGCTTATAGCGATCTGGTGGATGGAGACGGGAAAGACACTCAAAATATTGACGTGTCAGGAGCTGGCCCTACCTACACCTTTAATTGGAAAATTCCAGACCAAGCCGGAATTAATTCTACCACCGCCAGAATTCGGGTTGTGGATACCACAGATTCTACCGTGCTTGCGTCTTCGCTCAACGACTTCACCGTAAAGGGCAAAGTTTTCTTATCACATCCAGACCAAGTGGGTGCGGGCACTTTAGTGGTGGGTAACAATTACACGGTCGATGGAACGGAGATTGGAAATATTGCCAACGTGAGACTTCTTTATTCCATCAATGGCGGCGGATCTTATCCTTATGGTTTAAATGAAGTTTCGGGCGGTCAACTTGTCGCTGTTTCCGGCGGAGCTTTTAGTCAAGTTTGGAGTGTGCCCGATAGAATCGGCACCAATCTTAAAGTTCGCGTCGAAGATAAAAATAATTCGCTGGTCAATCAAGAATCCGCTGTTTTTGCCATCAAAGGAAGTGCGACGATCACAGCACCCATCAACACCAGCGCCTGGATCGCGGGGGATCCTTATAATATTACTTGGGATCGTATCGGAACCATTGGCAACGTGAACCTTTCTTATGCGGTCAAAGGAGCCAACAACCAATACTGGGACAGTGCGGCGGGTACTTTTAACCAGCCGTCAATTTATTGGAATCCGATTGCCTCAGGCGTAGATTCTCCAAATCCCACGGGCAATACCTATTCTTGGACATTGCCTAACACCGGCATTGTTTCTAACAATGTACAAGTAAAAATCGACGGAAACAATATGGCCGCTCCAGTTATCTCCCAAATTTTTACTGTCAAAGGCAAACTTATTCTTGGCTATCCGAATGCAACGGGCATCAATCTTAGTTTGGGCGATCCGCTGAACGTGACTTGGACGGCTCAAGGGGATTTAGGGCTTGTGCAAGTGGAATATTTTGACGGCACGGCCTGGTCCACGTTATCATCCACTGCTGCTCAGGGCGGACCTTACAATTTTACGTTGGATGCTCCGAATACCACGGTAGCCACCAATCTTGCGAAGATTCGCATCACTTCCGTCAACGATCCTTCTGTGACTGCGACCTCCACCAACCCCTTCACCGTCAAACCCTTAATCCAAATCACCAACCCAGCAGGCAACGAAGCCTGGGTGGTGGATTCTTCGCACAACATTACCTGGAACTACAAAGGCTCCAACGTCACCAACGTCAAGATAGAATAC
>CAZVNB010000065.1:0-10680 GCA_964628355.1 uncultured Planctomycetia bacterium
CGTCACAATCCACGGCGTGTGTCAAAAATCATTTTGGACATCGTCAGCGAGTCGAAGAAAAAAACTGCTGAACAGAAGAAAAGAAACAAGGTGCTGCATGTCAAAACCGTCTAGATATTTTGTTTTTTGCGTGCACGCGCATCAACCGGTGGGAAATTTTGGCAATGTTTTCCTAGAGGCGTATGAAAAATGCTACCGGCCCTTTTTTGAGACCTTGGAAAAGCACCCAAAATTCAAGCTGGTGAGCCATTTTTCTGGAAGCTTGCTGGATTGGTTGGAAGCTCATCGCCCGGAATTTATTCAAAAAGTAAGGAATTTAGCCGATGCCGAACAAGTGGAGATTTTGGGCGGAGCCTACTATGAGCCCATTTACGGCCTGATTTCCAAGAACGATCTTGCGGGTCAAATAGACATGATGCAGCGGAAAATTAAAACATTGTTTGGCCAGAAGCCTAGTGGCGCCTGGCTCACCGAACGCGTGTGGGACCCGGATCTTGTCAAACCGCTTGAAAAAGCGGGTGTGGAGTATACGGTTTTGGATGACACACATTTTGAAAAGGCAAAGCGCCGCTTACCAATCACCGGTTATTATAAGGCCAAGGGTGGCAGCGGAGTGCTCGACCTTTTTGCGTCGCAAAAAGCGCTTCGTTATTTAGTTCCGTTCCGCCCGGTGGGCGAGTCGCTTGCGTACATTCGCTCACTCCAGGTCGGACCCAAGGACGTGATCGTTTTGGCGGACGACTGTGAAAAGTTTGGTTTTTGGCCCGGAACCTATGACTGGGTGTATGGTCCCAAGGGCTGGCTCGACCAATGGATGACAATGATGGAAAATGAGCCGGCACTGCAATTGGTGACGTTCAGTGAGGTTAGGAAATTATCCGGACCGGTGGATCATGTGCGCGTGCCCCATTCCAGCTATAGCGAAATGATGCAATGGTGCAATGGAGATTTTTACAATTTTTTTGAAAAATATCCCGAGAGCCGTTACATGAAAGAGCGCATGCATCAAATCAGCGCCAAATTAGAAAGAGTTTCGACAAAACAAGGACGCGGGACTCAAGACAAAATCCACGCGGCGCTGTACCGCGCGCAGTGCAACTGCTCCTATTGGCATGGCATATTCGGCGGGCTTTACCTGCACCATTTACGCTCGGCCGTTTTCGAGAATTTGATTCAGGCGGAGGGGTGGCTGAACGGAAAAAAAGATCACGCCTTGATCGCTCTTGAAAGTTTTGAGTCGCAAAGGCGATGGGTGTTCCGGCAGAGGAACATCGTTTCTTATTTTAATCCAAATTATGGCGCGGCCATGGAAGAACTTGATTATCTGCCGCTTCCTGCCAACCTCACCTGCACGATCCAGCGCCGGCATGAACCTTATCACGCACTGGCGTCCAAAAACGGCGCGCCGGCATCCGGGGGACTGTTGTCGATTCACGAAATTTTGGGAAGCAAAGTGAAAGATTTGAAGCAGGCGATTTATTACGACCCGTTCCGCAGGCTTTCTTTTTTGGACCATTTTTTTGGAGAAATGATCGGGCTTGAAACTTTTCATCGTTCTTCTTATAAAGAAATAGGGGATTTTACCGACTCAAAGTACCAGGCCGCTCTGGGACACGGAACATTAGAAGACGCGCTGGTTTTTGAAAGACGGGGCGTGATTCGCCAACAAACCGGTCGAACTGCGCTCATCCTCAAGAAAACCGTCCGGCCCGTTGGGGATTCCTGTATTGAAGTTTGTTATAGACTTAAAAATTTGAGCCGGTTGCCGGCAAATTTTGCGTTCGGCGTTGAATTTAATTTTTCTATAGGCGCCAAGGAAGCCAGAAAAGCGATTGAGGCAAAAAACATAAGCCAATGGACGTTTGAGGATGCTTGGAGAGGACTTGAAATTCGCCTGGAGACCGACCGGGCATCCACGCTACTAGGCACGCCCGTTGAAACGATTTCCGAGTCGGAATCGGGTCTTGAAAAGACGTACCAACAGCTGGCTGTGTTGGTTCAAACCGACTGGGTGTTGGGTTCTGGCGAATCAAAAGAACAAACGATCCGCTTGAATGTGGGAAAGCGTTTTGGAAATAAAGAGGTGGCGGGGTGATCGTTAAACGGAAATTTAAAATCAAAAACACCCAAGGGCTTCATGCGCGCCCGGCGTCGATATTTGTCAAAATTGCCAACAAGTATGAAGCGGAGGTTACGGTAAAAAAAGGCTCGGAAATTGTGAGCGGCAAATCGATCATGGGTCTGATGACGCTTGCGGCCAATCATGGCAGTACCATCGAGATCCAAGCCAACGGTCCCGATGCCCAGAACGCCGTGGAAGAATTGGAGAAATTTTTGGCCACCGACATCGACGACGAAAAACCAAAATCGGGCGTTGCATGAAAACAATTAAAGGCATCGCAGCTTCTCCGGGCATCGTGATCGGCAAGGCCTATGTGCTCGACAGCGAAGAGATGGCCATTCCGCAGAGGCCAATCAGAGAATCCGGTATTCCCAAAGAGATCACCCGTTTTCAGGACGCTCTGACGGAGACGCGCGCCGAAATTCAAAAAATTCGCGATAAAATCTCCCACGAGATCTCCAAGGAACACGGAGATATTTTCAATGCGCATCTGATGGTGCTCGAGGATCGCGCCATCATCGAAGAGGTGATGGAAAGAATCAAAAAAGACAAATTGAGCGCCGAGTATATTTTCTCGCAGGTTCTCAAAAAATACACCCAGTCTTTCTTAAAAATCAACGACGAATATTTGCGCGAGCGCGTCAGCGACATCAACGATGTGGGACGGCGCGTCATTCGTCATCTAATCGGCGACCAACGCGCATCGCTCAGTGAAATCAAAGAAAAGGTCATTGTGATCGCTTATGATTTGGCGCCCAGCGATACGGCCGTCATGCATCGGAAGAATGTGATCGGTTTTGCCACGGACATCGGCGGTCGCACTTCTCACACCGCGATCATGGCCAAATCCCTGGAAATTCCGGCTGTCGTTGGTTTGGAAAATGCCACGCGGCTGATCAGCATGGGCGATACCCTCATCATCGACGGCACCCAAGGGATGGTCGTTATCAACCCGACGCCGTCTGAGCTTCAAAAATACCAGAAAGAACACGTCCGTCATCTGGAATTCAGCCGCAGTTTAAAACGCTTCAAAGATCTTCCATGCATTACCAAGGATGGACGAGGGATCGAATTGGCGGCCAATATCGAGCTTCCTGAAGAAATGCCTTCCGTTTTATCCCATGGCGCCGATGGCATCGGACTTTATCGCACCGAATTTCTTTACATGAATCGCGTGGATCTGCCCACGGAAGAAGAACAGTATCAGGCTTACAAAAAAGTAGTGACGGCCATGGCGCCTAAACCCGTCATTGTCCGTACCTTTGACTTGGGCGGGGACAAGTTTTTATCCCATCTGGAAATGCCTCACGAGATGAATCCGTTTTTAGGCTGGCGAGCGATCCGTTTTTGTCTGGCTTCTCCTGATATTTTTCGCACGCAGCTTAGAGCTATCCTTCGCGCCAGCGCCCATGGAAAATTAAGAATGATGTACCCGATGATTTCGGGAGTGGGCGAGGTCAGGCAGGCGAATAAAATGCTGGAGGAGGCCAGGATGGAGCTTCGCGCGAAAAAAATGTCTTTCGACGAAAAAATAGAAATCGGAGCCATGATCGAGATTCCCTCCGCTGCGCTTACCTGCGACATTCTAGCGTCGGAAGTCGATTTTTTCAGCATCGGCACCAATGACTTGATCCAGTACGCGATCGCGGTGGATCGCATCAACGAAAGAATCGCGTATCTTTATGAGCCCGCGCATCCGGCCGTGCTGCGGCTTTTAAAAACGATTATTGACGCGGGACATTCGAAAAAAATCTGGGTAGGCATTTGCGGCGAAATGTCGGGCGATCCGATTTTTACGCCGGTGCTTTTGGGGCTGGGGATGGATGAGATTTCGACCTCCCCGGTGATGGTCCCCGAAATCAAAAAAATCATCAGGTCGATTCATTACACCGAAGCCAAGGAAATCGCCAAGTATGTTTTGACGCTTCGCACCGGAATAGAAATTGTGAATTTCTTAAAATTGAAGTACCAGCAAATTTTAAGAAATTCTAAATAATAAATACAGGAGTTTTTCCATGAAAGCTGTCGTTTTAGCCGCTGGTTATGCCACGCGGCTTTATCCTTTGACCCAGAATATACCCAAGTGTCTTTTGACCGTGGGTGGGCAAACGATTTTGGATCGGATTGTGGAGAAAATTGAACGCGTGGCCGCCTGTGACGAAATTTTTATTGTCACAAACGCCAGATTTTACGGTCAACTCGAGCAATGGAAAAAAACCGGCAAACACCGGCTTCCCATTTTGGTAATAAATGACGGCACCACTTCAAATGAGACGCGGCTGGGGGCCATTGGAGATCTGGGTTTGGTGCTGGGGCAGGCAAATGTCCAGACGGATGTTTTGATGATGGCTAGCGACAATCTATTTGACCAAGAGCTCAATGATTTTGTCCGTTTTGCTTGGTCAAAAAAACAGGCCGTGGCAATTGCCGTTTATGATATTCGGGATCCAAAACTCGCGGCGAACAAATTCGGGGTCATCGAGGCGGATAAAACAGGAAAGGTGATCTCACTCGAAGAAAAGCCGGCGGCTCCCAAAACAAGCCTGATCGGGATGGGGGTTTATTATTTTCCGGCCTCAACGCTTCCGAAAGTGCGTGAATATTTGGCTGATAAAAACGCCAAGGACGCGCCGGGTTATTACGTGCGCTGGCTGTCCGAGCGCGCGACAATTTTTAGTTTTACGTTTCAGGGCATGTGGTATGATATCGGCGATTTGGAAGCTTTAGATGAGGCCAGGAGGATTTTTAATGTCAAAAAGTAAAAGTTATTTGTTTACGTCCGAAAGTGTCACCGAAGGGCATCCGGACAAAGTGGCGGACCAGATTTCGGATTCCGTATTGGATGCAATTTTAGAAAAAGACCCCACCGGTCGCGTGGCCTGCGAGACGCTGGTAACCACGGGCTTGGCATTCGTAGCGGGCGAGATTACCACCTCTTGCTACGTGGACATTCCCAAAATTGTGCGAACGACGATCAAGCAGATCGGTTACGACAGCCCGATGCACGGATTTGATCATAAAACTTGCTCGGTGATTACTTCGATTCAAGAGCAATCCCCCGATATCGCGCTCGGTGTGGACACCGGCGGCGCCGGGGACCAGGGGATGATGTTTGGCTATGCGACGGATGAAACGCCCGAATACATGCCGCTGACGATTTCGTTGGCGCATCAACTGACGCGGCGTTTGTCGGAACTCCGCAAAAATAAAAAACTACCCTATCTTAGGCCCGACGGCAAATCGCAGGTCACCGTGGAGTATCGCGACGGCAAGCCGGTTCACGTTCATACGGTGGTGGTCAGCGCGCACCATGATAAAATCGCAAAGATGAAGGATATTCAGCAGGACATCAAAAAACTCGTGATCGAAAAAGTCATTCCCGCGCATTATTTGACCCGATCCACACGTATTCTGATTAATCCCACGGGCCGTTTTGAAGTCGGGGGACCGCAGGCGGATACAGGCCTGACGGGTCGCAAAATTATCGCGGACACGTACGGCGGTGTGGGTTCGCACGGCGGTGGCGCTTTCTCGGGCAAGGACCCCACAAAAGTGGATCGTTCCGCGTCTTACATGACGCGTTATGTGGCAAAAAATCTCGTGGCGGCGAAAATTTGTTCGCGCTGCGAAATTCAAGTTGCGTACGCGATCGGGGTTGTAGAGCCGGTGTCTTTGATGATTGACACATTCGGGACGGGCAAGATTCCCAATGATGAGATCAAAGATCTCGTGCTGAAAAATTTTGATCTGACGCCCGGCGGAATCATTCGTGATTTGCGTCTTCGCCGGCCGATTTATCTTCAGACGGCTGCTTATGGTCATTTTGGAAGGGATGAAGAGGGATTTTCTTGGGAAGAACTGGATAAGGTCAACCAACTCAGAAAGGCAATGAAATGAGTCGTCTTCAGCAACACATTGCCGATGCTCGTTTGGCTCCCAAGGGAAAATTGCGTATGGAATGGGCCGCGCATCAGATGCCAGTTTTAGAGCGTATCGGCAAACGCTTTTTGCAGGAAAAACCGCTTAAAGGCCTGAAAGTTTCGGCTTGTTTGCACGTCACCAGCGAAACGGCCAACCTCGCGCGCGCGCTCAAATTGGGAGGCGCCGATGTTCTCCTGATCGCGTCCAATCCTCTTAGCACGCAGGATGATATTGCCGCAACACTTGTGAAGGATTGCGGCATTTCTGTGTTGGCGATCAAAGGCGAAAACACGAAAATTTATTATTCCCACATTTACGCGGCATTGGACCACCACCCTCATATCACGATGGACGATGGAGCGGATTTGGTGTCTGCGATTCACAAGGATCCAAAAAAATATCGTCGAAACGTGATTGCGGGCACCGAAGAGACGACCACCGGTGTGATCCGTTTAAGAAGCCTTGAAGCGCAACGAAAACTTTTATTCCCGATCGTTGCGGTGAACGATGCGGACACCAAACATTTTTTTGACAATCGCTATGGCACGGGTCAATCCACCATGGACGGCATCGTTCGGGCCACCAATCTTTTGGTGGCGGGTTCCACGGTGGTTGTCTGCGGATATGGCTGGTGTGGCCGCGGCATAGCATCTCGCGCGCATGGTTTGGGTGCGCGCGTGATTGTGACAGAGGTAGAACCGCTCAAAGCGCTGGAGGCCGTGATGGACGGTTATCAGGTGATGCCGATGAGCCAAGCGGTCAAATACGGGGATGTGTTTATCACGGTGACCGGCAACAAAAGCGTCATTCGAAAAGAACACTTTCTCAAGATGAAGGACCGCGCGGTGGTGGCAAACTCCGGCCATTTCGACGTTGAAATCGATATCGCGGTATTGCGGAAAATTGCCAAAAAAACCAGAGTGGCCCGCGAGCATGTGCAGGAGTATTTATTGCCAAACGGGCGCAACGTGTTTCTCGTGGCCGAAGGGCGTTTAGTGAATTTGGGCGCCGCCGAAGGCCATCCGGCCATGGTCATGGACATGAGTTTTGCCAACCAAGCGCTTTCCGCCGAGTGGGCGGCCAAGCACTATCGCTCATTGGATAAGAAAGTTTACCGTGTTCCGCAGGAAATTGATCGAGAAATTGCCCGTTTAAAGCTCAAGAGCATGGATATTGATATCGACCGGTTGTCGAAAGAGCAAGCCAAGTATCTCGCAGGATGGGAAGCGGGAACTTAAGAAGTATTTTTGATTAAGTAAATGCCCAGTGCGGCAAAAAAAAGATTGCTGAACCAAGCGGAGAAAAAAGCGGGCAGGTGCCCGCCTTTTCCCAGGGCCAAGCAAACAGAATCGATCCCAAAATAAAGCATCACCATCACCACGCTGATCCCGATGCCACGAATCATGCCTCCGTGCACGCTTTGCATCGCAAGCGGCGCTCCAATTAAAATCACGACAAAACTCACGAACGGAAACGCAATTTTGTAATGGAAGTCCACGAGAAGTTTTTTGGCGAGTTTTTTACTCGCGCCTTCGAGGTGGCGGATGTATTCATCCAACTGCCGCGTGCTCATGAATTCCACCTGCGAGGATTCTTTGAGAAAATCGTCCGGTTTGGCCTCTAGACCCAGGCGCAGCGAGTCTGAAAAAACCGGCTCCGCCGCCAGCTCTCCCCGGCGATTCATCTGGTAACGGATCGTATCATAAAACGTCCAGGCCTGGTCTTCATACCGAGCTTTTTTGGCGGTGATTTTGTTTTGCACAAGCCTGTGGGGAGCGTCCTCAAATAACACCACGTCGTACAATGTGCTGGTAGAAATTTCAAACTCCCGCGCAAACACCATGCGGTTTCCTTTGGTGAACAGCGTGACATTTTTGATTGAGCGTTCATCGAAATTTTTTTTGCCTTTCTCGATCAAACCTTCCATAATCGAGGTGGATGTCACCGCCGTGTGCGGCACCACTTTTTCGCTCAGCAGAAAGACGCCGAAGCTGATCAAAACTCCCATGAAAAGGTACGGCGCTAAAATATGAAAGCTGCTGACGCCGCTTGCTTTGAGCGCCAGGATTTCGTTGTGCCGGTTTAGGTTTCCCAACATGTAGAGAATGGCGGCCAACACCGCGATCGGCACCACCTGCACGAAAATCGACGGAATCGAATAAAGATAATAGGAAATGATGATGCGAAATGAAACCCCGTGTTTTAAAAATTCATCCAAATGGTTGAACACGTCAATCACGACAAAGAGAACGAAAAAAAGGGCCAGGCAATACAACAACGCCAGAACAAATCCTTGCAAAAGATAACGGTCGACGATGCGCATTTAATTTTTTACCACGCGGCGAAAAAGCATCAAGCCAAAAAGAGTAATGACGAGGTTGGAAAATTGCAGGGAGATAAGCGGCGGCACAAGCCCTTTTTGTGCCAGCGCCCGGCCTCCAATCAACAGTATCCAGTAAACGGTAAGCACGATCAGAGCGATTCCAAAATTCATGGATTTATCCCCGCGCCGTGTGACGATGCCCAACGGGATTCCCACCAATAAAAAAGCCAAAGGAGAAAAAGCCATCGCGATTTTGTTTTGGATTTCAGCGGATAGCGCATAAGTGGCTTTGATGCCGGCATCGCCCAGGCGCTCGATTTCATTGGACAGCTCGTGGATCGTCATGTCTTTGGGTTTTTTGCCAAGCTCACCTGAATTTTTGATTTCCGAAATATTTAAGGGCAGATCATAGGTCTTGAAGTTAAGTTTGTAAAGCTTGGAAGTGTCCTTGGGATCGGGTTCGTCGCTGGTGCCGTGCACGAGTTTTAGTTTGATGATGCCATGTTCGGGAATCGAGATCAGCTCGCCCTTCTGAGCCACGATGGTGCGCGCGGGACGGCCTTCCTGTGGTTGATAAATGCGGATTCCCTTCAATTTATTTTTATCTATTTCATAAATAAAAATGACGAAGTTCTTGAATTTCTTGATAAAGGTGCCTTCTTCCAGCGCCGCAGCGGGATTTTCCAATCCGATTTTTGCCAGCAGTAAACGGTAATTGTAATGGCTTGTCGAGGCGATTTTGTCGGATAAAAGCAGGGTGCTTAGCGACAGGATGAGCACCAACACAAAAAGGGGAGAAGTGATTTTCCATATACTGACGCCGCTGGCGCGCAGCGCAAGAATTTCGTTATCGGTGGAGAGTTTGCGGAAGGCCATGAGCGTTGCGATCAGCACCGACATGGGAATGATAAAAATCAGCATGAATGGCAGCGAATAAAAAAGAAGCTGCAATACGAGAAACGCATCGACGGATTTGTTGAAAATAAAATCTGCCATTTGAATCAGGCCACGCCCGACCAGAAAAAGACAAAGAAGCCCGAATACGCAAAGGCTAAAGGGTTTTAGAAACTCGGTGAGAATATGGTCGCGGAGAATTTTCATGCATTAAATTCCCCGCGCCAAAGCAAGCAAGGTCACAACCCGAGCGCCGGCATCTTTGAGCACTTTTGCGCAGGCAGAAGCGGTTTGGCCTGTGGTCAAAATATCGTCAACGAGCAGAACATGGCTGGACGCGACCCCAGGTGATTTTTGCAAGAAAAATCGGTCTTTTACATTCTGCTTGCGGTCGGATTTTTTAAGAGATGACTGAGGAATTTCGGCTTTGCGGCATCCCAACGCTTGTGCCGCATGTGGTTTTCCGGATTTTTTGGCAAGTGCCGCGCCAAAAAGCTTGGCCTGATTAAAGCCCCGTTCACGTTCGTGGGCACTGTTCATCGGCACGGACACTGCCAGATCCCAAGGCACATGGGATAAATATTTTTCCATGAACTCACCCAGGATATTTGTAAAACAAGGCAATAGATACCGGCGGCGTTCAAACTTGAAAGCGTGTAAAAGTTTTTTCATTTTTTCATCGTAATAAACACAGGCATACGCGCGGTCGAAATGAAAGTTTTCCTTTAAACAGTGTCTGCAACGCTTGGAGTCTTTTGACACGGTGCGTCCGCAGCTTTCGCAGTGCGGAGGGGCGATGAGCGAAATAGTGTTTTGGCAGGCCAGGCAAATTCCTTTTGGCTCATGGGCGGGAAGAAGTGCTCCGCAAAGTTCGCAGGAAAGAGGAAAAACCAGAGACAAAAATGTCTCGGAGATAGATTTCAGCATACGTTCCGAATATAGCACTAAATGTCATAAAAATGTAGTTTTTTAGGTATACTACAGCCATTCCCATGAGCCAAAAATCTTTGCAGAATCTTCCTGCCATGCTTACCGTGCTGAGACAAGAAACGCGGCAATGGAAGGCACCGATAGTCGGCACTTTTGCGCACGGCGTAAACGCACTTTTTAAAATCCTTATTTCGACCGTGCTCAGTCTCAGGACCAAGGATAGCACCACGGAACAAGCTAGCCACCGGCTTTTTGCCGTGGCCCAAACGCCAAAAGAGCTTTTGCGACTACGAGTGGATGAGATAGAAAAAATCATCTACCCGGTTGGGTTCTATCACACGAAGGCAAAAAATCTTCTTAAAATTTGCGAATTGCTTGAAAAAAGTTTCCAGGGGAAAGTTCCGGATACGATGGAAGAACTTTTAAGTCTACCCGGCGTTGGGCGCAAAACCGCCAATCTTGTGCTTACGGTCGGGTATAACAAACCAGG
>CAZVNB010000066.1:0-26559 GCA_964628355.1 uncultured Planctomycetia bacterium
CGCCAAACGTTACGCTCGGGCAAACCCGAGTTCGCATCTGGGTTTGTCTGGGCGTTTTCTTTATACTTGAAATCACTAGTACTTCATGGTATCCTTTAGTAGGAAAGTTAGAAATAGTAGGAAATAGGAGAAAAGCCATGGTTACGCGGATGAGAGAAAAAGGACAAGTTACGATACCGTCGGATATTCGGGAATCGCTTCATTTATTTAAAGATTCAATCTTATCAGTTACGAAGGTTGGGGACGGCATTTTATTGACACCAAAACCTTCTGTTTTTGAAGCCACATCGGCGGGGTTTATAAAAGCAGCCGAAGAAAAAGGAATTAGTTTGGATGATCTTCTGAAAGATTTGAGGAAAATCCGGCATAAAGCCTCCTAATGGCTGTTCCTCAATACCGGATTTTTCTTGATACAAGCGTTTATATCGCTGCTTTGCTTTCCGACGAAGGTGCAGCAAGGGAGCTTGTGCGTTTGGTCGAAGGTGAGGCTATCCGAATGGTGATTTCGGAGGAAGTGGTTATTGAAGTCGATAGGGTCTTGTCCGGAAAATTTCCAGAGCTTATCCAAGAAAGTAGAAAATTGTGGAAACATCTTGGTCCAGAGATTGCGCCAAATCCGACTGCCGACCAAATTAAACCATTCTCACATAAGTTAGCAAAGGGCGATGCATCGATTCTTTGCGCAGCTTCTCTCGCAAAGGTATCGGCGTTTGTCACATGGAATACACGCGATTTTATGGCCAAGGGTGTTGAATCTCTAGTGGATTTTCCGATCGTCGTTCCAGCAGATGGACTTAAACTCTTTAGGAAATGGATAGAACCATTTTTGGATTAATAAAAGTTGTGGGGACTTATGCTACTTTTGCCATTTGATAGTTTTCAAATTCAGATAAATTTGAGTAAACAACAGATCTTTAGAAAATTGGAAAGTGTGGTCGAAAAACCTACTTGGAGAATTCTTCTTTGGCCATTTGGAAAGGATCATAAGATTTTCGCCGGAAAGGCGTATGACTCAAAGTTCAAAATGTGGAGAATTATTCACTATAGAAATTCTTTTCTACCGGTTATTTGTGGCCGTATTGATGAATCCATAATTCATGTTGTTTTGCGATTGCATTGGTTCGTTGCAATATTCATGGCCCTTTGGCTCTCTTTTCCTAGCATATTTTTTATTCTCTCATTTTTTGGAAACTCTCTTCCAATTCCGCCTGAAGAAAAAATTAAATGGATCTCTATGCGACCTGTTTTTCTTGGCTTTTTTATTTTTGGCTACGTGTTATGTATGGTTTGTTTCAAATTGGAAGCCGAGAAGGCAAAGAGGATTTTAAAAGAGACATTTGTATAACAAGGGGCTTGTGTTAACCAAAGCGGACCGAAAATCTACGACCATCTCCTCTTTTTATTTTCACAAGTAATTGTATTTCCTCAAGATAGGAGATTTGCCTAGCGTCACGTGTGGGTCGCCATTTTACTCTCTCGAAATAGTTTCCATAGGGAAAACGACCTTCCCAGTGAACACAAGTTGACTGGCTCTATTGCACGATACTCTGTAGGCAAAATACACGAACCTTACATAGAATGTAAAAATTGTGTATTTTAAGGTATGTCGGGCGTACATAAGCGTTCATACTTGTTCGCAAATGTAGGCGTCTATGTCCGAAATAAACCATTCTCAATCAATGCAATTTATGACATAATGAAGCGTTGATAAATTCTTTTAAACAGAAATGGATCTCTCTGACGTCTAAACCATTTACTCGGCTTATTTTTGTTTCCTTCTTCTTAGGGTTCTCCTTAGTCAGTCTCGCCGATTTTTCAATTCAAAACGCTTTTGCCAAAGAAAACACTGTTCTTATTTCCAAAGAAGAATTTCTCGCAAGCGATTTTCAGAAATTTTTCAAACACAGAGAGTTTAAAAAAGCGCTCGATGTGTTGGATGTTCTTCTTAAGAGACATCCAGGTGACCCTCTTATTTTGCGTTATCGCGCTTTGACACTGGATAAACTAAATCGCCGCACGGAAGCGATTGGCGCATACAAAGAAATCCTTTCTCGAAACCCAAACCATGTACCGACGCATCTTTTTCTTGGGTTGACTTATGCCCGTGACGGAAAACCCGATGAAGCGGTCAAAGAATTGCGTTGGGTAGTTGATAAATCTGCTTCGGAAAATTATCGGCACTGGGCCCAAGCCCAACTCACCCGTGTTCGTGTCATGAAAAAGAATGTGATTAAAAAAGTAGAAAGACGGCCGTACCTGATCGGCAAGGTGGGCGCTTATTACGATAGCAACCCATTACTCATTCCTAGTGCCAGCAATCTTTCATCAAGATCCAAAAAAGACGGTGTTGATTTTCCCATTGATCTCAGCGTCGGGTATCCGGTGATATTGGAAAAAGACATTCGCGTGGACGTGCTTTATGTAGGCCAGGCCTTACTGCATGACAGAGGCGCAAACCAGATAGATTTTAATTCACAGGGATTTGCCCTGGACGCTAAGAAGCGAGTTTTCTTCGGAAAGCGCGCCGTTCTTTTTGGTGCAAGATATGACTTTAGAACCAATTGGCTGCAGAGCAACTTCTTCTCGACGGTGAACCGATTTCTTTTGAGCGGCGAGACGTCTTTTTGGAAGAAAACCAAGACACATGTTTACACAAGGCTTTCCTACTCCGATTATAAAAACGATGGTTCCATTCCATCAACTACTTCGCGTGACGGATATCGGGGAGGTTTGGGCGTTGTTCAATACTTTTATACAGCCGATGATTTCAGGACTTATTTCTTCGTGAAAGAGGAAATAAGTTTTGCGGATACCCGCGGAGAAAATTTCAACCGCGAAGGGTCTTTGACGCGCCTTGGTCTCCACGGACCTTTGGACTGCCTGGGACCCGTGACTTTTGACGTTTCAACCGGTTTTGATTACGGCACTTACCCGGACTTTGCTTCTCTTTCGACGCTTGATCTTAATGAAAGACGGGACTTACGCTTCGATCTTTACACGAACCTGACATATCATTGGAAACCCAATCTTGCAACCAGAGCGTTTTATCGTTATATCAACTCCGGCAATGACAACGGATTTTATGATCGGGATCGACATATCGCGAGCGTGGAGGTTGTATTTTCAATATGAAAAATCGATTTCCTATCGTTCTGACTTTTATTTTTCTCAATTGGCTGCCAACATCTTTTGCTGCCGAAAATACCATAGACCCAAGAGAGGCCGCGATTGACCGGGTCATTGGCGGAATGGAGGAGGGAAGCCGACCTCTTCTACCTCAAGCTTATGCCGGAAAAAATCAAGCCCATGCTGTTCCCGGTGGGAATTTAAGTCCTTCCTCGGACACACGAGTAACAGCTTCCGCGAATGCGCAAGGCCCTTCCAGCTCATCCACAATCGGAGCCAACAATACGATAGGTAATTCCACCGGAACCATCGGGGAAAATACGGGCGGGAACATAAATGCCGGAGCGGGCAATACCGGCGCTAATTTAGGTGGGAGCACGAATAGTGGAACTACCGGCACAACAGAGCCCACGAGTGGTGGGAGCACCAATGACAGTATCGTCAATGTGGATGCGAATGTGGACTTAAGCGGTGGAGAGCCTGCCGTCGATGCGAATCTCGCAGTTGATACAAACGCCGGTAACCTCGCTGATGTGGATGTTACCGCGGCATCCGATGTGGCATCGACAGACATCACCGTTACCGAAACCGGCAATGTCGCGGGCCAAAATCTTAATACCGTCGTGAATAACGCGCCGGTTGATGCAACCCTTGATACGGAAGTGGTTGCTACGAATATTCCTGCTGATAGCGAAGCTACGGCCGGCCTTGAGGCGGACGTGGATCCTGTCACCGCGGACAGCGATGTGGCCGTCACGGATCCCGCAGACGGACTTTTTACAGGACTTTAATCATGGGCGAAAATTTTAATGCGTGGAGTATGCTAAGAAAAATTTTCTGGCATGATGTACTCCTGATTCTTGTGGTGCTTATCTTGGCACGGCTTGTTTCGTTTATTATCCGATGGTTTGTTCTTCGCCTAGCGGAAAAAGGTTCGCCTCATTTTCGTCTAGCCCTTTTACGTGTTCTTCCGATCGTCCGGCTTCTGGTGGGAATCGGAGCTATCCTAGTGATCGTGCCGATTCTGATAGAACCGACATTTCAAAATATAGTGGCCTTGGTCGCAAGCATAGGACTGGCGCTGGCTTTCACGCTCAAAGATTACGGTTCAAGTCTAATGGGAGGATTGGTCACAGTATTGGAAAATACTTACCAGCCCGGTGACTGGATAGAAGTGAATGGGATCTACGGAGAAGTGAAGTCCATTCGAGCCCGAGCCACGCGAGTCGTTACTCCTGATGATACAGAAGTCGTCATTCCTCACGCGAATTTTTGGACCGCCAATATTTTCAATGCTTCCAGTGGAAATCGTAGCCTATTGTGCGTCGCCGATTTTTATTTAAATCCTGACCATGATGCCGCTCTTGCGCGTAAACGCTTAACAGAGATTGCCCAAACGAGTTCCTACCGAAAAGCGGACACATCCGTCGTTGTCATTGTCCTAGAAAAACCCTGGGGCACTCACTACCGTGTGAAGGCTTATGTGAACGAAAGCCGTGAGCAGTTTTTATTTCTTACCGACCTTACGGTTCGTGGCAAAGAAGTTCTTCGGTCCTTGGGTATCCGCTTTGCTCAAGCGACATACGCTGAGACAAAATAGCAGCGCCACCCAAACGACCCGCAGACCCGGTTAGCCCCGCGCTTGGTTTCTTAACATCTTGTAGTTTTTGTGTTTTTTAAACGCCCACGGTTATGGCCACCAACGCCGCCCGGTGGTTATCCACGGGCACCCTGCGCGATAATAGGGTCAATTTAAAGCGATTGCTCAACACCCGGGTGGATTGGATGGCGGATCCGTCCCAAAGCAGGACGCTTTGCATTATTCGTTGGGGTCGGTATAATTCTTAAGACTTAATCAGGGGAGGTATCCATGGCTAATGATGAAAACGTACCCGCCGGCAAGGAAGAATCCAAAGCAGACCGATTCAAGAGATTGGCCGAACCTAGGGTCGGCAACGCTGTTAAAAAGATCGAGATCATCGGCAACCTCGCCGGCAGTAATTATGAATTCACCGCCGAGCAAGTCGAGAAGATCCTCAGCACCTTGAAAGCCACATTGGATGAAGTGGAGAAGAAGTTTCAAAAGGGATTGAATCGGAAAGGTTTTAACGATCAGGGGAAATTCCATTTGTGATATGTTCCGGATCTCTTGACGGGTGAGAGTGAAGGGGAAAAGAGCGGGTTGGGACGGTCTGGTATAAAAAAATGATCATGTTAATCGATGGGATGTGCAATCTTTGCAATGAAGCCGTGAAATTCACGGTCAAACATGACCCCCATCGGAAGATCCTCTTTGCGCCATTACAATCCGAGGCAGGTCAAAAAATATCAAAGCAATACCACTTACCGATTTCAGATTTTGAATCTTTTGTTTGGATTGAAAATGATAACGCGTATACAAAATCGACAGGGGCTCTCAGATATTTTAAAATCCTCGACGGTTTATGGCCTGTTTTATATATTTTTATTGTGGTCCCAAAACCGATACGGGATTTTTTTTATGACATTGTTTCCACTCGCCGGTATCGCTGGTTTGGAAAAAGAGAAACATGCCTGGTCCCAACCCCCGAATTAAAAAATAGGTTTTTAATCTGATCTACGCCCAAGACTCCTCATGCAGGATTTTCCGGAATGCTTCGTTATCTAGGGAAATCGGCGGTAAATAGAGTCCCAAAGGCTTGCGTATCCACCAGTCCCCGGTTTTATTTTTTTCTTTGGCATCCGTGAAACGATAGCTGTAAAGCACGGCACGGATGTAGTGAGGCGGATGATTTGGAAACGGATTTTTGTCGATTTGTTTTAAGATTTCTGGGTCGTTCTGAAGGAGTTTGTTCACTAGGTTGATGATCCAGGGGTGATAACGCCAATTGGACATTGCTGCAAACCACATGAGCCAATCAAGCCTCAGATGGTAGGGCGCGATAAGCGGAGGTCTACGATGAACGTCGCCGGGCTTTGCTTTAAATTCATACTCCCGCCAGGTGGTTTTTGCAGTGATTTCCCAGTCATCGGCGCCTTCGAAGATCACTTCGGTACGATCTTTGGTGACACTGCCAAACGCGCCATAAGTATTTACGAGGTGAAACGATTCAAAACTTGCGTTCATCAGTTGATTCGTTGAAAAAAGATTTGAGGCAGGGTTGATGCTAAAATATAGAATCAGTGCACTAAAAATCGTGAGTATCCATTTTCTTAATTTTTTTGGCGGGGTCGTTTCAGGAATTATTATTCTGGCCCATTTACCAAGAAAAGTGTCGTCAAAACAAGCAATAGCGATCACGATCGTCAGATAATTAAGCCAAGACAGGTTGCCGCTTAAGATTAGGCATCCTTGGAATGCGATTGTAAGAACCCCGGCTGTCCAACCTAAGGGGCCGGGGATAAAGTAGAACCACGGCACGACGAGTTCAATAAAATACGTGTAAAGCGTCTGGAACTTAAGAAATCCATGCGGCAGGTGGTGGAAATACCAGCTTAAAGGGTTTGGGATCGGTTGCGTTTGGTAATGATAAAACATACAAGTAAGGTCCCGCCAACAGGCATCTCCACGCATTTTGATGAGCCCCGCGCCGAACATCAAACGAAAAAGAACCCAGCGTAGAAACCAGATCGCGATTGCCGGTGATTTTGTGTCAGCCGATCCAAGAAAGATTGCGAGAAACCCTACTTCCAGGGTCATGGTTTCCCATCCAAAGCCGTAGAAAACCTGACCCACATTGACTACTGAGAGATAAAAGATCCAAAGAAGGGTCCATACAGCCGTAGAAAAGTATATTCCAAAACGTTCCGAAATGCCGCTTACAGCCAGTAGTGACAAACCAACGCCAAACCAAACGATGAGGCTGACAAAAAAGTCCGAAGCGTTAAACCAAAAAAGGCTCGGGCTGTCCCAAAATTGAATATGCTTCAAATACAGACGCATCGGCAAAAGACCGTGCTCGCCGATGAGTCCGCGGAATTGCTGCGCCGTCGAAAGAAACGCGATAAAATAAATAAACCCGAAAGTTTTTTGGAAGAAAAAACGGGTTAACCAATGAGAGGAGGAATTTATTTTGTCCATCAAAGGCTCATTGTAGCATAAGGCGGGCTTTATGTTCGCTCGGCAAACAAAAGGCATTAGAAGGACAAGTTGTTGGTTGCTTGCATTGTGTTTTTTACCCGGGGTTAATTAGTTCGTAACATTCAACAGTATCCTTATCCTTGGCTGAGGGACAAAAGATAAGGAATGGACGGGTTCGATTAATGAAAGAAAAGCGGCAGTTGGACGTTTTGTATCAGATCAGCCGCGCTTTGGTAGGAAAGCAAGATTTGGATGCTATTCTTCAGCAAGTGGTCAGTATGACCGCAGAGCTTGTCGGATCTAAAATTTGTTCTTTGATGTTGATCAGCCCAAAGAAAGATGAGCTGGTTATCAAGGCAACGCAGGGTCTTAGCATCGCTTACCGCGACAAACCGTCGATCAAAATAGGACAAAGCGTCAGCGGGAAAGTGGTCGAGAAAAAACAAGCCATCCAAGTGGAGGATGTGACGCAAGACCCGGTTTACGGTTATCCCGAAATCGCGCGGCAGGAAGGTTTAAAATCGCTATTGTCGGTCCCGTTGCTATTATCGAATAAAATTATTGGCGTGCTGAACTGTTACACCGAGGAAAAAAAGACTTTCAGTCAGGATGAAATTCAATTGGTTCAGACCATTGCCAATCAAGCAGCCATTGTGATCGAGCATGCGCGTATCATCTCCGAGCAGGCGGAGGCGAGATTAGTTCTTGAGACGAAGAAAGCGATCGAGGATGCCAAACGTGTCTTAATGAAGAGACACAAAATAAGCGAAGAAGACGCTCACCGGTTTATCCAAAAAGCAAGTATGGATAAGAATAAGCCTCAGAAAGAAATCGCGGATGCGATTGTTTTGTCCGTCGAGTTAATGAAATAGTTTTCACCCTATAGCAAGTTAGGATAACGAAGTCCTTACTTTTCTGGAGTCATGACGGCTCCATTCAAGGTAAGGGCTTTTTTATTTAGGAGTAAAAAATGACCAAAGATAGAAAATTTAACGCGAACTTAGATCGGCAAATAAGTTTGTGGTTGTTAAATCAGGAAAAAATACGTTGTAGCGAGCAACCGATAGAACAAAACCGTGTGTCGATGGAGTGTGTCTACGGGGTCGAAAAGTTTTTTGAGAATAAAATTTTATGAAAACACGGCATCTGGTTGTTGTGGGCAACGGCATGGCGGGCATGGCCTGCGTGGATGAGATTTTGAAAAGAAAATCGGATTTCCGGATCACGGTCTTCAGCGAGGAACCCTATTTCAATTATAACCGTATTCTCTTATCCAGCGTTTTGGCCGGCGAAAAGAGCGTGGAAGATATCTATATCAATACTCAGGAGTGGTACCAAAAAAATAATATCACGCTTCATTTGGCAGAAAAAGTGGTCGATGTGGATTCGAAGAACAAACAAGTTCACACCGAAAAAGGATACTCGTTTGACTATGACACGCTGCTTTTGGCAACGGGCAGCAATCCCTTTATTCCTCCAATCGACGGGACCCGTAAAAAAGGGGTTTATGTCTTCAGGAACATAACGGACACCAAAAATATTTTGGAGCACTGCAAATCGACTAAGAAAGCGACCGTAATCGGCGGCGGTCTTTTGGGCCTGGAAGCCGCGCGCGGTCTTTTGAACCAAGGACAAAAAGTGACGGTGGTGCACTTAATGGATCGGCTGATGGATGTTCAGCTCGACGCCGTGGGTGGACAATTTTTAAAAAGAGAGATCGAGAAACTGGGCATCGAAGTTCTTTTGAACAAGAACACCGAACGAATTATGGGCGATGAATCTGTGGACGGAGTGCTTTTTAAGGATGGTTCTATCGTCGAGGCGGATATTGTCGTGATAGCTTGTGGCATACGTCCCAACGTGGAATTGGCCAAAAAAGCGGGATTAAAAATAAACCGTGGAATTGTGGTGAACGATTTCATGGAAACCAGCGATCCTAATATTTTCGCTATCGGAGAATGTGTGGAGCACCGAGAAAAAGTCTACGGTCTGGTGGCGCCGCTTTATGAGCAAGGCAAAGTATTGGCTGCCACGCTCACGGGTGACAAGGGTCCGGTTTATGAGGGGTCGACGCTCGCGACGAAACTCAAAGTGATGGGTATTGAACTTTTTTCGGCCGGTGACTACAAAGCAGAAGAACCGGACAAAGAGGTGATCAGTTATCAGGACCACGCGTTCGGAGTTTATAAAAAAGTGGTGGTGTATCGGGAACGGCTTGTAGGAACGATCTTGATCGGCGATGCCTCCGATGCCAACCGTTTTCTTGAGATGATCCGCAAACAAGAGCCTGTGGGTGAAAAACGTCATCGGTTGCTTTTTGATACGCCGCCGGCAGTTGCGGGTTCTCCTACCGACGTAATGTCGCGTCCCGATTCGGACACGATCTGTGGATGCATCGGAGTCTCCAAGGGTCAAATCGTTTCGGCGATTCGGGAGAATGGCTTGAAAACTGTTTCAGCCGTGAAAGCATGCACCAAGGCCTCTTCAGGATGCGGCACCTGCGCGGGTCTTGTGCAGGACATTTTAAAAGCGGTCACAGGGGCTGAGTTTCAGGAAGAAAAAAAAGAAGTACTGTGCGCTTGCGTGCCTTTTGCCAAAGCAAAGATTCGCACCATCATCCAAACGCAGAAGCTTAAAACGGTGCAGGACGTGCTCGATATTTACGGCGATGGGATCGGCTGTTCACTTTGCAAGCCGGCGCTCAGTTTCATTTTGGACGAGGTTTTGCTGGGCGAACATAAAGAGGACCGCTCGGCGCGATTTATCAACGACCGTGTGCATGCCAATATCCAAAGAGACGGGACGTTCTCCGTTGTTCCGCGCATGAGAGGTGGCGTTACCTCTGCCGCAGAGCTCAGGAAAATCGCCGATGTCGCCGAAAAATATAAGGTGCCCATGGTCAAAGTGACGGGAAGCCAGCGGTTGGATCTTTTGGGCGTGAAAAAAGAGGACCTCCCAAAAATCTGGGCGGAGCTGGGGATGACCTCGGGTTATGCCTATGCGAAAGCCGTGCGCATGGTGAAATCCTGCGTGGGCACGGATTTTTGCCGGTACGGCACGCAGAACTCGATCAAGACGGGGATCGAGTTGGAAACACTTCTCGAAGGCCTGTACACGCCGGCGAAAGTGAAAATGGGCGTGGTCGGCTGTCCACGAAATTGTGCCGAGGCGACTGTTAAAGATATCGGACTGGTGGGTATCGAAGGAGGATGGCAGGTTGTGATCGGAGGTGCCGCCGGAAAAATTGTCAAGGCCGCGGATATTCTTTGCACGGTGAAGACAACGGAGGAAGCGCTCGAGGCCGCTTTGCTTTTCTTTCAATACTATCGTGAAAACGGCGAGTATCTCGAACGCAGTTATGATTTTGTTCCGCGTGTCGGTCTTGAAAAAATACGCCGCGAGACGGTGCTCGCTTCCGAAGGGGACAAAAAGGCCTTGTTGGACCGTTTGACCAAAGCGAGAGCAAAGGCCGTGAATCCTTGGGCAGTGGAATCCCAAAAGCCGGTTCATCCATATCAATTTCAGGATTTTGTTTTGCCGAAAGAATCGGAAGCTCTGATCGGCACTTCATGAGGAACAAAAGATGAAATGGGTTCCGGTTGCCGAGATTGGTTCGATTCCCGTGAAAGAAGGCAGGCGTGTAGTTTGTGGGGATTGGAACGTGGCGCTTTTTAATTTAGGTAGCGAGTATCTGGCCGTCGACAATGTCTGTCCGCACAAAGCGGGCCCTTTGTCGGATGGCATTGTTGCGGGGAAAGCGGTTTTTTGTCCTTTGCATAATTGGAAAATAAATCTGGAAACGGGTTGCGCTATAAGCGGAGGCAAGGGACAAGTCAAGACGTATCCCGTAAAGATTTTGAATCAGAAAGTTTGTATCGCATTTGAGGAAGGTTCTCTTAAGGAAGCAGGAGAGGATCAAGGGATAACTTTTTTATCTGAGTCGGCCAGGGACCCAAATTCATGAATCAGTCTGCTCAAAAAGCCTCAGATGCAAGGCCGCGATCTCTTGATCGCGGCACGTCGGTCGGGGCTATGGATAGTCCCGTCATCTCCAGGCGCGACCAAGTGACCGCGGAGGCATACCGGAAGGTACGTCGCCTACCCACCGGCAAGGCAGGCACAATGGAGCGCGGAAGCAACGCAGCAGGTGAGGCTTTTTCAGCAGACTGGAACGGAGATTTTTTCGGTGGATGATTTTTCTCTGATAGATATTATGGACGCGAATAATTTACCTTTGAAAAACAGGGTCAATAAAGAAGGTTACTATGTGCCTGGAAAAGAGGCAGGCCCCGCATGTTCTCTCGCGGTGAGGGAGAGCGAGTCGGTGCTTATTCCGTCGGAGCCTTTGAAAGAAGGCGAGCAGTACAGGTTTCATTTTGACATGTCGCGATGCGTGGGTTGCCAGTGTTGTGTCGTCGCTTGCAATGAGCAGAACAATAACCCCGCCGGTGTGAATTGGCGGCGTGTGGGTGAGATTGAAGGCGGCGTCTATCCGAATACGAAGCGCTTTCATCTTTCCATGGCTTGTAATCACTGTCTGGATCCGGCCTGTTTGACCGGTTGCCCCACCGACGCTTATGTAAAAGACGAAAAAACGGGTATCGTCAAACACAAAACTGAGGAATGCATCGGCTGTCAATACTGCACCTGGAATTGTCCTTACGGGGTGCCTCAGTTCAATCCGGAACGCAAGATCGTTACCAAATGTGATATGTGTTACGTGAGAATCGGAGATGGGATGGCCCCGGCCTGCGCGGCGGCGTGTCCTGAGACGGCGATCAGGATCGAAAAAGTTTCAGTGGCAGAGTGGCGGAAAGACCACGCTCAGGCCGACGCACCCCATATGCCCGAGTCCCAGATCACACTTTCCACGACGCGCATCACACTTCCCAAGAATATGCCTGAAGAGATGCTCAAGTTGAATCGCCATCATGTCGAGCCTGAGAATCCGCACACTTCGCTCATTTTCATGACGGTGTTGACGCAACTTGCGGCCGGAGGGTTTCTGACGCTGTGGCTTGGCGACCTATTTTCAAATTTCTTCGAATTTTTAAAACCATTGCAGGATTTTTTGGTTTTTGACGCTTTGGGGATACTAGTCGTGACCGGCACGGCGCTCTCGGCGTCCGTATTTCATCTGGGCCGCCCGCTTCACGCGTACAAAGCGCTTCGCATGTGGCGTCGCTCATGGCTTAGCCGTGAGGTTCTTTTTTTTACGCTTTTTTCATTTTTGGGCGCGGGGTATGCGGTGTTTCTTTTAGTGGCACATTTTTTTTATTACCCTGTGCCGGGTATTTTGCGCATTTTCTTTGGCGGCCTTGTGGCTCTGTCAGGAATGGCCGGGATCTTTGCGAGTGCCAAGATATATCTTGTGCCGGCCAGGCCTGCTTGGAACACCATTCGCACGCCGCTGCGTTTTTTTCTGACCGGCTTTATCTTGGGGCCGCTTTTTAGCTTCTTGATCTATTCGCTTTATACGTTGACTCCGGCGTTTACGGGCGTCTCATCCCACGCGATGGGACCGGTGCTCACTTGGCTCGTGATCTCAAGCGGCGCGGCTTTTTTTCAGCTTTTGGTGTTGTTAGGACGGCTTTTCCATCTGGCGGAGGAAAAATCCGAGCTTTATGATTCCGCGCATCTTCTCATCCGACGGTTTAAAACACATTTTTTTATCCGTATCGGGCTACTTATTTTTGGAAGTTTTGTGCTGCCGGTGTGTGTGTTCAATATTTTGACCACGTCTCAGGCCATCAGTGGCAAGGTGCTTGTCGCCTTTGCCGGCGTTAGTTTTTTGACGGCGCTTTTAGGAGAGTTTCTGGGGCGCTATCTTTTTTTTGTGACAGTCGTTCCAAAAAATATGCCGGGGTCATTTTTTACCAGTAATAGGAGTACCCATTGAAGGATAAAAGGTCGGGATTTTTAAAATCGTTTCAACACCGTCTCGGGCTGGACATTCAAAAAGAGAAATACGCCTACGATTTGGATGAGCAGTTCGGCTACATGTCGAAGGCGAAGATCCCGGACCACTGGGTTCCGACAACCTGCGGTTATTGCTCGGTCGGCTGCGGCATGTTCATCGGTGTGAAAAACGGCCAGGCGGTGAGTGTGCGGGGTAACCCAAAGCACCCGGTGAATGAAGGCCGGCTGTGTCCCAAGGGGCTTGCGGAACACTATGCGATCACTTCACCTAACCGCGCGAAGTGGCCGTTGCTTAAAGTGGGAAAGGGAAAGTTTCGCCGCATTGATTGGGATTGGGCGATCCGTGAAATGGTGGGACGTTTCAGGACAATCCAAAATAAGTATGGGAATGAAGCGCTTGGGGTGATCAGCACGGGGCAATTGGTGACGGAAGAGTTCTATACGTTGGGAAAACTCGTGCAATTGGGTTTCAGAACAGTCAATTTTGACGGAAATACCACGTTGTGCATGTCCAGCGCTGTTGCAGGTTACAAACGCTCTTTCGGAAGTGACGGTCCGCCGGGCAATTATGAAGATCTAGAAAAAGCTGACCTGGTGTTTCTCGTCGGCGCCAACATCGCGGACAATCACCCTATCCTTTGCTACCGGCTCGAGAAAAATAAAAAAAGAACTTTGATCGTCGCCGATCCGCGCGTCACCAAAACGGCCATGATGGCGGATATTTATCTACCGCTGAAACCTCGAACGGACATCGCCTTGTTAAACGGGATCATGCATATTCTGATCCAAGAAGGAAAAATAGACCGCGAGTATATTGCCAAACACACGAGTGGGTTTGAGACGCTTCGCACGCATTTGGAGGAGTACACGCCTGAGCGCGTGAGTGAAGTCACGGGGCTTGCGGCCGGACAGATCCGCGACGTGGCGTTTCATTATGGAAATGCCCACGCGCCTTTTATCGCGTGGACGATGGGAGTAAATCACAGCACTCAAGGGACGGAAACGGTGAACGCGATCTGCAATTTAGCGTTGATCACGGGAAATGTCGGAAAAGTAGGAGCCTCTCCTTTTTCGATCACAGGCCAGTGCAACGCGATGGGAACACGCGAATCGGGGTTTACGTCCGCATTGCCGGGTTATCGCAAGTTTGAAAATCCCGCGCATCGGGCGGAGCTTGCGATGCTTTGGGGCGTTGAACAGGAAACCATTCCGACCGCTCGCGGCCTGGCTTATCCCGACATTATCGAGGGAGTCGTAAGAGGAAAGATAAAGGGGTTGTGGATTATTGCGACGAATCCTCTGGTTTCTTTCCCCAATCAAAAATATCTCATGCAGTGCCTTGAAAGGCTTGAGTTTTTGGTGGTCCAAGACGGCTATCATCCTATTCCGACAAGCCAAGTCGCAGATCTGGTTCTCCCCGCCGCTGTTTGGGGTGAAAAAGAGGGAACATATACGAATTCCGAACGTTTGGTGAGCAAAGTGAACAAGGCAGTGGCGCCGCCAGGGGAGGCGAAACCGGATTTTGATATTTTTCTTAACGTTGCCAAGGAATTGGGTGTTTATGATCGTCTTTTTCCGGGATGGACAGAGCCCCGGCACGCTTTTGAGGAGTGGAAAAAGGTGACCCGAGGCCGGCTTTGTGATTATTCCGGTCTCAGCTATGAGCTGCTCGAAAAACACGGAGGTATCCAATGGCCTTTCGGGGATGGTTCGTTGGCAGCGCCAACCAATCAAAAACGTTTGCCGGAAGAAAGTGTACGGCTTTATGCGGACGGGATCTTTCAAACCGAAGACGGCCGCGCGAAACTTTGGAGCATAAAATGTGAGGCTCCTCCCGAGAGTCCGGATGAGGAATATCCGTTTTGGTTGAATACCGGCAGGACAGTCGAGCACTGGCATACCCGCACAAAGACCGGAGAAATTCCTCTGCTCAACCGGCTTTCTCCAGAAGCGTGGGTCGAGATGAATCCGCGTAACGCGAAAAGTCTTAAATTGGAACACGGGGACTATGTGCGTGTCGAGTCGCGCCGCGGTTCGATCGAGCGCGTGATCCTGCGCGTCACGGAAACCGTCGCGCCAGGCATGATCTTTATTCCGTTTCACTATGCGGAGGCCAATGCCAATAATTTGACCGTCAGTGATTGCGATCCTTTTTCAAGAGAACCTAATTACAAACAGGCCGCCGTGCGCGTGGAACGCTCGGCGGTGCCGATTCTTAAACGTTCAAAAAAGAAAAAGTAGAAAGAGCGAACGAAAATGCGACTCAAGGAGTTTGTGCGAGACGGGCATTGGCCCACATTGATCATCGCGTTTTTCTATTTTACGGTAACGATAATGGTTTGGGTATTGATCGGAGTTTTGGGAACTTATGTGGCCAAAGATTTCGCGCTGGGAGCCAAGGAAAAGGGGCTGATGGTCGCGATCCCAATTTTAGGTGGCTCGCTGGTGCGGATTCCCATCGGTCTTTTGGTGGATCGCATGGGTGCAAAGAAAACCGGACTCCTTGTTTTGGTGATTACGTTCATTCCGGTGATTGGGATATGGCTTTTTGTTCACACCTTTGCCGGTCTTTTAGCGTTCGGATTTCTGTTGGGAATTTCCGGAGGCGGCTTTGCGATCGCGTTGCCGCTTGTGAGCCGTTGGTATCTCGCAAAGCATCAAGGCATGGCGCTAGGGCTCGTGGGGGCAGGTACCTGTGGCGCCGGCATGGCAAATTTCTTTGGGCCGCCGCTTGCGGAGCGTTGGGGCTGGCATAACGTGTTCGGTTGGATGCTCATCCCGATGGTGGTCGTACTCGTCGCGTACTATTTTTTTGCCCAAGAGTGTTCCGAGCAGCCCAAAGCCAAAAAAATTTCGGAGTATTTATTGGTCATGAAAGAACCCGATGCGCTTTGGTTTTGTTTTTTCTATGCGATTACCTTCGGAGGATTTGTGGGGTTGGCGAGTTTTTTGGGGATTTTTTTTCATGACCAATATGGCCTAACCAAGGTCACGGCTGGCGCCTTGGCTGCGATCTGCGCGATCGCGGGAGGTTTTTTGAGGCCCGTCGGCGGTTATTTAGCCGATCGGTTCGGAGGCGTCCGGGTTCTTAGAGTTCTTTTTGGGGTGATAACCGTTTTAATGGCAGCGGTGGGATTCCTCCCGCCTTTAGGCGTTGTGATGAGTTTTCTATTTTGCGGCGTGGCGAGTTTGGGAATGGGGAATGGCGTTGTATTTCAGCTTGTTCCCCTACGATTTCAAAAAGAGATCGGTGTTACGACGGGCCTCGTGGGCGCTTTTGGAGGCCTTGGCGGTTTTTTTCTGCCGATTCTATTGGGAACCTTTAAAGATGTGACAGGTTCTTACAGGATGGGTTTTCTGGTTTTTGCGTTTATCAGTTTGTCCGCTTTGCTTATTTTGCGTATTGTCCAGAGGGGATGGGTCTTTTCGAGAGCCGTGTTTCAGGCCGTGGAAGATTAGATGGATTGCGTTGTGTTTTTAATTTGTGGGTAATTAATCTGTTACATTCATCTGTATGCTTATCCTTACAGAGAGACAAGAACCTATGAATGGGCGGGTATTGACTGATGAAAGAAAAACGGCAGTTGGAAGTTTTATATCAGATCAGCCGATCCCTTGTGGGAAAGCAGGAATTGGGTGCGATCCTCCAGCAGGTGGTCGGCATGACGGCTGAACTTGTAGGATCAAAGATTTGTTCTTTGATGCTGATCAGCGGAAAAAAAGACGAGTTAGTCATCAAGGCCACTCAAAGCCTGAGTACGGCCTATTGTGATAAGCCGCCGATCAAAGTCGGACAGAGCATCAGCGGCAAGGTCGTGGAAAAAAGGCATGCGATGCAAGTGGCAGATGTCACGAAAGACCCGCTCTACAGTTATCCTGAGATCGCGCAACAAGAGGGATTGAAGTCGCTGTTGTCCGTGCCGCTACTTTTGTCGGAAAAGATCATTGGCGTGTTGAATTGTTACACAGAAGAAGAGAAAGTTTTTAGTAAGGAAGAGATTCAACTGGTTCAGACCATTGCCAATCAGGCGGCCATCGTCATTGAACATGCGCGGGTGGTTTCCGAAGAAGCGGAGGCCAGACTCGCATTGGAAACGAAAAAGGTGGTTGATGGCGCCAAGCGTGTTTTGATGAAGAGACATAAGATGAGCGAAGAAGACGCTCACCGGTTCATCCAAAAAGCGAGCATGGATAAGAACAAGCCGCAGAAAGAAGTCGCGGATGCGATCATTCTTTCTGCGGAGTTGATGAAATAATTTTAAATATCTGACAAAGTTTTAGGGCAAAGAAGTCCTTATTTTGTTTGGAGTCATGACGGCTCCATTCGAGGTAAGGATTTTTTATTTTAAAAGGGAGGTCACTATGACGAAGAAAATAAGGGTGGGTTGTGTTTCAGTTGTGATGAGCTTGAGTTTTTTGTCATCTGTGGCTTTTGCGGAGGTTGAAAAAGACGAATTGACTCTCGGTTTCATCAAACTCACCGATTGCGCGACAGTTATCATTGCCAATGAGAAAGGATTTTTCGAGGAGGAAGGGCTTTTCGTCAAACTTGAGGCGCAGGCCAACTGGAAGACGCTGATGGATCGTGTGATTGACGGCGAGCTTGATGGCGCGCACATGCTGGCGCCCGCGCCTTTGGGACATACCGCCGGAATTTTGACCAAATCCCACATCGTCGTTCCTTACGTGATGTCGGTGAACGGCGCTGGCATCTCAGTGAACAGCGAGGTCTGGTCGAAAATGAAGCCGAATATTCCTCTTCAGGCCGACGGCAAACCGGTACATCCGATCAGCGCCAGCGCGATGAAACCGGTTGTGGATGAATTCAAGAACCAAGGAAAACCGTTTAAAATGGCGATGACGTATCCGGTGGGTGTGCACAATTACGTGCTTCGTTACTGGCTCGCCGCGGGAGGTTTGAATCCCGGCTATTACACACCCACGGATACCAATGGCATGACCGATGCCGACGTTCAGCTCTCGGTCACGCCGCCTCCGCAGATGCCGGCAGTGCTTCAAGCCGGAACGGTGCACGGGATCTGCGTGAATGATCCCTGGCACCAGCAGGTCGTTATGAAAGGCGTTGGCGTTCCGGTCACTTCCAGTTTGTTCACCCAAACCGGAATTTCCGACAAAGTTTTCGGCGTTACAAAAGAGTGGGCGGACAAGCACCCGAATACGCTAAAGGCGATCGTGAAGGCATTGATGCAAGCCGGAAAGTGGCTCGACGAAAGCACGGAACACCGCGACGAAGCCGCGAAGATTCTTTCGAAACCCGAGTACGTCGGCGCTGATTACACGGTGATCCGGAAGATGTTGACCGGAACGTTTGAGTACGAAAAAGGCGATGAACGCTCGGAACCTGATTGGGACGTATTCTTCAGAAACAACGCCACGTATCCGTACTACAGTGATGCGATCTGGTGGCTGACGCAGGTACGGCGCTGGGGACAAGTCGATGCGCAGCCGGACGATTGGTATGTTGATCTGGTTAAAAAAGTTTACCTGCCCGATGTCTGGCGCGCGGCTGCCGCTGACCTGATCAAGGAAGAAAAGCTGGCCGAATCCGATATTCCGCAGACCGACGGGTTTAAGGAGCCGTCCGACGAGTTCATCGACAAGGTTACGTTCGACGGGCACAAGCCGAACGAGTATTTGCAGAAATTTCCCATCGGCAAAAAATGAGGAAACAAAATGAAGAATAACTTGAATCCGGAGGAACCGTTCCGGAAAATTCTGTTGACGGTCGGTGTGCCGGTGCTGACGTTCGGGCTGTTTCTTTCGCTATGGTCCGGCGCGTCGGAAGCGATCCAGTCGAGCCTGGGGACTGTCCCCGGGCCCGCGCAAGTGATCGAGCAGATCAGGAGCCTTGCCTACGAGCACTACGAAGAAAGAAAGAAACGCAAAGAATTTTATAAAACGCAGATTGAGAAGAACAACGCGAAGCTTGCCGCGAATCCTTCGGAGACTGTAAAGATCCGGAAGTACACCGGGAAGCCGACGTACCTTGATCAAATTGGCACCAGCCTGCGTACGGTCTTCACCGGCTTCCTGATCGCCTCGCTGATTGCTGTTCCGCTCGGCGTCCTCTGCGGTTTGAGCCGTACTATGATGACGGCCCTAAATCCTTTGATTCAAATCTTCAAACCCGTGTCGCCGGTGGCATGGCTTCCGATCGTCACGATGATCGTGAGCGCTCTTTACACGGCGCCGAAGGAATGGCTCCCGAAATCCTACGTCATTTCTTCGATTACGGTATCGCTCTGCTGTCTGTGGCCGAGCCTGATCAACACGGCGCTCGGCGTGGTGTCGATTGACAAGGATTATATCAACGTCGCGCGCGTATTAAGGCTCAGCTCTTTCACGAAGGTTTTCAAGATCGTGCTACCTTCCGCGATGCCATATATTTTCGCGGGCCTTCGTATCTCGCTGGGCGTCGGCTGGATCGTGTTGATCGCCTCCGAGATGCTTTCACAGAATCCGGGGCTTGGAAAATTTATCTGGGACGAATTCCAGAACGGCTCGAGCCAGTCTCTGGCACGCATCATGGTGGCGGTGTTCACGATCGGCGTGATCGGCTTCGCGCTAGACCGCATCATGATCGCGCTTCATAAACTTGTAAGCTTTGGCCAAGAAACTCATTATTAGGGACGCAAAATGGCTTTTCTAGAACTGAAAAACGTCAGCAAAAGTTACGGGAGCGCGCGCGTTTCGGTCCTCGAAAATATCAATCTGTCTATCGAGGAAGGCGAGTTTCTAGCGATTCTCGGATTCTCGGGCAGCGGCAAGACGACGCTGATCTCGCTGATCGCGGGATTGCTCAAGCCCGATGAGGGAGAAATCCTATTAGGTGGCAAGCCAGTCGCCGGGCCCGGACCCGACCGCGGGGTGGTATTTCAAAATTATTCTCTGCTGCCGTGGCTGACAGTGTCCGGCAACATTGCTTTGGCCGTCGACAATTTATTTAAAAAAAACACGAAGGACGAACGCGCCGCGCATGTGCGCAAGTACGTTGAAATGGTCGGCTTGTCGGCGGCTGTTCACAAGCGGCCGGCTGAGCTTTCGGGAGGGATGCGCCAGCGGGTTTCGGTCGCTAGAGCGCTGGCGATGAATCCGGATATTCTTCTTTTGGATGAACCGTTAGGTGCGTTGGATGCGTTGACGCGCGCAACACTGCAGATGGAGATCGGTAAAATTTGGAGTGAGAACCGCAAAACCGTCGTTCTCATCACCAACGACATCGACGAGGCGATCTTGCTGGCGGACCGTATCGTGCCGCTTCATCCGGGGCCGAAGGCCGTGCTGGGCCCTGATTTCCGCGTGAGCTTGTCCCGTCCGCGCGATCGCAAAAGTTTTAATCATGATCCCCATTACAAGCGCCTGCGAAACGATATCACGGAATATTTTTTGGACATACGCGCCGGGCATCACCGCGGTTTTTGCGCCGAAGTGATTTCACTGCCGGATTTAAAGCCCAGAAACGGGATGGAACAGCTTTATGCTGTCTGAAAAATACTTAAAGCCTTATCTGCATTTTAGCGATTTGACCAAAGACTACCCTTCCCGAAATGGGCCGGTGCGGGTGGTGGAGGGATTCGAATTGAGAGTCGCCTCGGGCGAATTTATTTCCCTGATCGGCCATTCCGGTTGCGGAAAATCGACGGTGTTGATGATCGCGGCCGGCTTGCAAAGTTTCACGCAGGGAGGTATTTTTCTCGGAAACCATCTTATTGACGAGGCAGGTCCCGATCGCGGCGTGGTATTTCAATCCCCGAGTCTTTTTCCTTGGATGACGGCGCTTGAAAACGTGATGATGGCTGTCCGGCAGGTTTATCCGCATGGCACGCCCGGGCAACGCACGGATATTTGCAAATATTATCTCAGTAGAGTCGGCTTGGCTGACGCATTTCACCGGCGCACCGGCCAGATGTCCGGCGGCATGAAACAACGGGTAAACATTGCGCGCGCATTTTCGCTGAAGCCAAAACTTCTTTTGCTGGACGAGCCTTTCGGGAGCCTTGATTCGCTGACGCGCGCGGAACTTCAGGAAATTTTACTGGAAATTTGGCATGACGAAAAGATCACGGCGGTTATGGTAACGCATGACGTCGACGAGGCTCTTTTTTTGTCTGACCGCATTGTGATGATGACAAATGGCCCTCATGCCCGCGTCGGAGAAGTTTTGAAGGTGGATTTTGAAAGGCCAAGAAAAAAGCGAGAGGTGATCGAGCACCCCGCCTATTATGAAAAAAGGGGACAGTTGATTGATTTTCTTGAGGGAAAGAAAAACAAGGTGAAAAACAACGGTGTTTTTCCGGTGATTGAGAATAAAGGCGTTCTCGTGGAGGTTTAGTGGGAATATTCTCAAAAAATCGGAGGAAAAAATGAAATATAAAAGAAAAGTGACAGGGTTTTTATTATTTTTATTTTTTATGTCCACGGCGGCTTGGACCAAAGATGCCGGGTTTTCCATCAAAGAAGAGGATGCCGGGATCGTGACACTCAAGGACATTCGGCTCACCCTGCCGGCGGATTTAGGCAAGGTGTCTTTTTTTGGAAGAAACCGCACGCGTTATGAAGCCTGGGATTATTTCACATCGACGGCGGACAACGATTACGAATTTGCCGCCAACCAGCTTCGTCTGGGCGCCAAATGGATCCATGACATTTTTAATGTCAATGCCACGGGGCAATACACCCAGCTTTCCAATCTGCCGGCCAACACGAGCGCCGGCGCGGGAGCGGGTTCTTTGTATTTTTCCAACTCAAGAAACCGGTTTTCGCACGATGAATTCGTTAAATATCTGAACATCGAGATCAAGCAGACACGGCAGTTGTTGGAGCCGTTCTTCGGAGACTTGAAGTGGCTGCGTGGCGTCACCGAGACCCTCGGCCGTTTCAATTATTCGAGCGGCAACGAAATGAAATCCAATGACAAGAAGATCGAATGGCTGAAATCCCAGAGGATCGCCGACCGTGTGATCGGCGGATTCGAGTGGTCCCATTTCGGCCGTTCTTTTGACGGATGGAAAGTTACGCGAGAGGACGATTTGTCTAATGTCAGCGTCGCTGGTTTCAGCCCGACGCAAGGTGGATTCGAGGAAACGGCTCACCGGACGATTTACGATATCAATGTGGTCGCCGTTGAGGCGAACGTCAAAAAAGACAAGCTGATCCCGGGAATGGAAGAACAGTTTTTTTATTACAACTATAATGACCGGCGCAATATTGCCGCGACGACAGCTCGTTTTGATAATACCGGGCGGTCGATCCGGGCAGGCCGCCAAAACGATCTCGAACTTCATACTTTTGGCGGACATTTGGTAGGCAATTATAAAGTAGGACCGGGCGTATGGGATGTTTTGGGATGGGGAGCTTATCAAACCGGAAATTGGTTTGAGCTGGATCAATCTGCTTATGCATTTGCCACGGAGACGGGTTATCAATTCACACAAATCCCATGGACTCCTTGGCTGCGAGGCGGATTCAATTATGGTTCCGGCGACGATAACCCGGCGGATAATACGCACGGCACTTTTTTTCAGATGCTGCCGACGGCGAGGTTTTACTCGTATTCAATTCTTTACAACATGATGAACAACGAAGACACATTTGTTTCGTTGATCCTGAAACCGAAAGATTATCTGACCCTTCGAACGGAATTTCACGCGGTGAATCTCGCGGAAAAACAGGACCGCTGGTATCTGGGTTCGGGAGCTATGCACGATAATGTTGCTGACGATTTCGCCGTCCGCGCTTCCAATGGCGAGGAGAGCTTTGGAAAGCTTTTGGACGCAACGGTGATATGGAATGTGAATTCCGATGTGACCGTTACGGCCTATTATGGGCATTTTTTCGGAGATGACGTCGTGAAACGTTTTTACACGAACCAAAGAAGGAATGATTTCGTGTTTTTGGAATTGACCGTAAATTTTTAAGAAAGGAAGACTCACAAAAAAGAGGAGTTTTATGAAAAAGATAGAGTGTATCATTCAAAGCAAGAAATTATCTGAGTTGGAAGAAGCATTGCGCCTGCGAGGTATTAATGGCATGACGGTGAGTGAAGTTAAAGGTTTCGGCAATGAGCAGACTAGACCTGATTCCTATTTGTTTTTGCCAAAAACGAAGGTTGAGATCTATTGCTCGGATCATGCTCTCGAGGGCCTCATCAAAACCATACGAGATGTCTGCCAGACCGGCCAGTTGGGGGACGGCAAAATCGTGGTGTTGCCACTGGAAGAAGTGGTCCGCATCCGGACCTTTGAGAGAGGCGAGGCCGCTGTTTAATGTCCGGCATGACCAGATGCGCGGTGTTCACTCCCATTGAGTGGGTTTACTAAGGCCTATTAGTAACTTAGAAGAAATATTTTTGTAACTTAGACCCTTAAAATTGAAGAAGGAGGGTTGTTCAAAAAGAACGCGAAATATGTTGAAAGACAAATATGAAAGAGTGCTTACCTATCTTCGGGTTTCCTTAATCGACCGGTGCAACTTGCGCTGTTTGTACTGCATGCCGCAGGGTCTTCTGAATCCTTTTAAAGAAGAAGAACTTTTGTCCATGAACGAAGTGGCCGAGATTATTTCCATCTTTGCGGAGCTTGGAATATCCAAAGTACGTCTGACCGGAGGCGAGCCGCTTTTGAAAAAAGGCGTGCCGGATCTTGTCCGGCGCATCAAAAATTTCCCCGGCATTCGGGAAGTCGTGATGACAACCAATGGAGTGCTTTTAAAACAATTCGCGGAAGATTTGAAAAATGCGGGACTGGACCGCATTAACGTGAGCCTCGATACGCTGAACCGGGAAAATTTCAAGCGTATCACAGGGTTGGATAAACTGAGCGATGTTTTGAGCGGTATTGAGGCCGCTGTGATGGCAGGCATCGCGCCTATCAAAATCAATACGGTTTTAATGAAGGGTTATAACGACAAAGAGATCATGGATCTTGTTCTTTTTTCCATCGAGCGGTCTTTTCAAATCCGGTTCATCGAATGGATGCCGACGGCGGGTGAAATCCATTCGGTGAGAGAAAATCGATTCTTGAGTTCGGAATTCGCAAAACAGCTGATTGAAGAAAAATGCGGCTTAATTCCCGATGACTCCAATCCTCACGCTCCAGCGAGAAGTTTTTATATCGAAGGCACAAATTCAAGGGTTGGTTTCATCAGCCCGCTCTCAAACGCTTTTTGCGCGATGTGTAACCGCTTGCGCCTAAAGGCCAATGGCATGATGAAAACCTGTCTTCATGGCAAAGAGGATTTGAATATTAAAGCGCTGTTGAGGCAAGGCGCTTGCCGCGAAGAAATTAAAGAGAAAATTGTATCCACGGTATTTGATAGACCCGAAGAGCATTTCTTGAACAATTCAACGGTCTCTCACAACGATTTTGTTATGACCGCTATTGGTGGATAAGGAGTAAAACTTGAGATCCGTAACAAGAAAAATAGAAACATTACGCCAGGCGGTCGCCGAAAGCCGCGTGCAGGCGAAACCCGAAACGTTAAAACTGCTTCTTGCCAACGATGTTCCTAAAAAAGACGTTTTACCTATCGCACGAGCGGCTGGAGTGATGGCGGCCAAGAAAACGCCGGAACTTTTGCCCTATTGCCATCCGATCGCGATTGATTGGGTAGAAATCCAGTTTGATGTACAAGAATCTTTCATTGTCATTCGAACAACCGTCGAAGCTGTCGCAAAAACGGGCGTTGAGATGGAAGCACTGACTGCCTCGAGCGTCGCGGCGTTAGTCATCTATGACATGTTGAAGCCCATCGATGAGACGATCGAAATTCTTCACACAAAGCTTCTTAAAAAAACCGGCGGCAAAAGTAGTTTTAAAGAAAAAATCCCTTCGGGTTTTAAAGCGGCTGTCATCGTGACATCGGATAGCACGTCCAAGGGCACTCGTTCGGACAAATCAGGGCGAATGATCGAGGAGCGACTGAAATCTTTTGGGATCGAGTCCAGTTATAGGGTAATTCCGGACGAGAAGTCTTTAATTTCAAACGCAATCAAAGAATATTGTGACAAAGGGATAAATCTTATCGTGACAACCGGTGGCACAGGACTTGGGCCGCGTGATGTGACGGTAGAAGCAACCGGAGAGGTGGTAGACCGTGAAATTCCAGGCATTATGGAGGCAGCCAGATGCCATGGACAGCAGAGGACTCCTTACGCAATGCTTTCAAGGGGAGTTGCCGGACAAAAAGGAAAAACATTGATTGTCAATCTCCCTGGCTCGTCCAACGGAGTCGGAGAATCGCTCGACGCTATTTTTCCTGCGTTATTTCATGCTTACAGAATGATGAAAGGCCAGAGTCATGACGTTTGATCTGCCGTTTTGGCTTCCAATCTCATTTTTTCTTATAGCGTTGGTTTATTCCATGGCGGGGTTCGCGGGAGGGTCCTCGTATTTGGCCGTTCTTATTTTAGCCGGGCTGCCGTACCGACAGGTGCCACCCATTGCTTTGTTATGCAATCTCGTTGTTTCTTCCTCAGCATTCTGGCATTTCTTCAAGGGGGGTCACTTTGATTTTAGAAAAGTTCTTCCATTTATTATTTTTTCAATTCCCATGGCTTTTTTGGGAGGAACAATTCCATTAAGCAAGGAATTATTTTATTTGCTGCTCGGTTTTTCTCTTTTGATTGCCGGAGCGAGAATGCTGATGCCCGATAAAATTTTTGAGCAGCCACGTGTTGTTTCTTTTAAAAAGATTTGGAGTGTGGGTCTGCCTGTCGGCGCCGGTCTTGGTTTCCTTTCTGGGATCGTCGGAATCGGGGGAGGTATTTTTTTAAGTCCACTTTTGCTTTTGATGCGATGGGTGAATGCCAAAGAAGCGGCCGCCGCTGCAAGTTTTTTTATTTTAGTCAATTCGTTTTCCGGTTTTTTAGGCCAAACGCAGAAAATAGGGGCTATAGTTCCGCCGTCTTTTATTTTTCTTGGTTTGGCGGTTCTGTGCGGCGGTCAAATCGGCTCAAGTTTTGGTTCTTACCGTTTACCCCGGTTAGGACTTCAAAGAGTGACCGCGCTTCTTATTTTGTACGTTTCTTTCAATCTTATAAGGAAAGTTTTCTAAATGATATCTTTTGAAGAAGCGCAAAGACTCATCGAAAAAAATAACCCACCCCCCAAGGAAGCTGAAGCGTTTATTTTAGAAGCGCTGGGCTGTGTCAATGCCAAAGACATCCAATCTCCACTGGCGCTGCCTTGTTATGACAATTCGGCAATGGATGGTTTTGTGTTGCGTTCGGAGGACACGTTGGACGCAACGGCTGAGAAACCTGTTTTCCTGAATATCAAAGGCACGATCAAGGCAGGCGACGATGTGACTGTTTTTCTAGGGAAAAATGAAGCTTATCGAATCATGACTGGCGCCGGGATTCTTCGCGGAGGTGATACGGTCGTGGCGAAAGAAAATGCTACATTTGGAGATAACAGTCTGCTCAAAAAGCCTCA
>CAZVNB010000067.1:0-7069 GCA_964628355.1 uncultured Planctomycetia bacterium
TTTCAAACTCGAAATGGGCAAAGGCGAGTGCGCTGCGTAAGCTTCTCTCCCGAGCCGGTTGTCACACTCGCAAATTGTTTTCAACACCCTTTCGATAACGCCGTAGCCACGGCTCGCACCTGCTATTCGTCGCGCGTGATCACTTCCCAAGACGTGTCGAAGGACGAAAAATCTCGCCAGCTGCGCGACCGCATCGCCGAGTCGATTTATAAAGCCGGGCATCACACCACGATCCAGCATGCGACATTCCAATTCATTTTGGACAAAGTGTCCCGCCAGTTTATCTGGTCTTTTTTGCACAGCCACCCTTTTTATAATTCCGAACAAGTCAGCCAGCGGTATGTCGAGGTCAAGTCCGAAAATTTTACCGTTCCTCCGCTGGAAGAAAAGCCGCTTCAAGTTTATCTCGAAACAGTGCATTTGCAAATGGAGGCCTATCGCCGGTTGATCGAGGTGTTGGACGGGCCCATTCGCGCGCAGTATGCGAAAATTTTTCCCAACCGCGATCCGGAGTTGCCGCGTTGGAAAAGCGGCTTAAAAAAACGCGCGCAGGAAGTGGCTCGGTACGTGCTGCCCGTGGCCACTCAGGCGCATTTGTATCACACGGTGAGCGGCTTGACGCTGCATCGTTATCATAAACTCGTCAATCAGTTTGACACGCCCAGCGAGCAGCGGATCGTGATCGGAAAAATGGTGGAAGCGGTGAGCGCCGTCGATCCGCTGTTCTTTGGCAGTATCGAGGACTCCATCCCCTTGGAGAGTACCCCGGAGTTCCAATTTTTTTCCACGCACGAAGGGCTGTCAAGCGTCGCTTCTCGCGAAACTTTCTTGAAAGAATTTGATGCCTCTTTAGGCAATCGCACTTCCAAGCTCGTGGATTATAAAATAAACGGCCAAACCAGCATGGCGCAGGCCGTGCGCACGGTGTTGGGCATTTCGGAATCGGAATTGAGCCAGGAAGCGGCCATTGATCTGGTCATGAATCCCGCTAAAAATCCTTATTTTGGTGAATCCCTCAACCTAACTTCTCTGGGGAAACTCTCGCGCACGATGGCGCATCCGCATTTTACTTTCCAAAAAAAAATCAGCCACACGGCCGATTCACAGGACCAACGTCATCGCATGACGCCAGGCTCGCGCCCGGTGCTTCACCGCCATTTTGTCGCCCAGCGCCCGGACACGATTGTGCCGATTTTAATTTTGACTTCCGCTGAATCGACCGAGCTTTATCATGAAACGATGAAGCAGGTTTGGAAAAATATGACCACACTTTTGAACCTGGGGGTCGAGGAAGAATACGTGATGTACCTGCTGCCGAATGCGTTTCCCATCCGTTTTGTGGAATCCGGCGATCTTTTGAATCACCATCACAAGTGGACCAAGCGCCTGTGTTACACCGCTCAGGAAGAAATATGGAACATGTGCCGTGATGAAGTCGAACAAGTCAGCCAGATTTTTCCTCAAATCGGAAAATATATTCTGCCGCCGTGCGGCATACGTTTGATGGCCGGCACGCGCCCGTATTGCCCGGAAGGAGAACGGTTTTGCGGAGTGCCGGTATGGAAACTGGCGGTGGAACAATTTGAACGCGTGATTTAGTTTGTGATATACTCAAGTCACTTAATTTTTCAAGCCGAACGGCAACTGCCAAGGGAGAGAATGATGAAATTTTTTAGGTTGTCTTTTGTGTTTGCGCTGGTCATGGGGTTGGCTTTTACCGCGGTGGGGTCCCAGGCGCAGGGACAGGATTATTCCGGCAACGAAGACCCGAATAAAAAGATCTTAAAACAAGGGTTGCTGGGCGCCGGCGTTGGGGCTATTTCTGCGGAGGCCTCGGGCGGTAAGGCGGGGACAGGGGCGCTAGTGGGCGCCGGAACCAACGTAATAGGTGGGGCTCTTTTGGATACATTGACGGGGCCTTCGCAATCGGCTTCGCGCGTTCAATATGTGCAGGCTGCGCCTCAGCCGACCTACGTTCAGCAGCAGCCTACTTATGTCCAATCTTCCTACCCTGTGCAAACGCAGCCCACGACCTATCGGGTAGACCCACCCGTGTATGTGCAGCAGCAACCGGCTTATTATGCGCCACCCCAGCAGGATGCCAATCAGAAAATAATCAAGCAAGGGTTGCTCGGTGCCGGCGTGGGCGCAATTTCAGCCAGCTCCTCCGGTGGAAAAGCCGGTAAGGGGGCTTTGATTGGCGCAGGCACAAATATCATCGGCGGCGCGCTTCTGGATACTTTGATGGGGGGTTCTTCCCAGGCACAACAGCAACCGCAGCCGGTTTACTACCAACAAGCGCCGGCTACGTACGCGAATCAAGGCTATACCTCTAGTTCCAATCAGCCGAAGAAAAAAATTATTCGTAAGTACGACAATGATGGCAACGTGGTTTCCGAAGAAGAAGTTTGGGAATAACAGTCTGCTGAAAAAGCCTCATCTGCGTCGTTGCTTTTCCTCCACGTAGTTATCACTACGCCTCGTCGTTGTGCCTAGCATCTGAAGCTTTTTGAGCAGACTGTTAGTGATAGGAGCTTTGCAGGCAGGCGCAGCAGGCGGGCAAAAGATGAGTTTCAAAATTGACACAAGACAATGATTTAATCAAAGAACGCTACCGGAAGCTGGACGAATTAAAGGCGCTGGGCGTGGACCCGTTTGGCGGAGCGTTTCCTAAAACAGCGCTTGTGGCTTCATTTTTGGATTCTTTCGAGGAAAAAAAGAAAGCGCAAACGGCTGGCAGGCTTGCCGCCCTGCGCTTCATGGGTAAAAGTGTGTTTGCGGATTTGAAGGACGAGAGCGGGAAAATCCAGCTTTATCTCAAAAAAGATCATTTGTCCGAATTGGACGGCAAGATTTTGGACCTGTTGGATCTCGGAGACATCGTCGGCGTCGAAGGACAACTGTTCAAAACAAAAACCGGCGAAATCAGCATCCGCGTTGAAAAACTGTCGCTGCTTGCAAAATCTCTGCGTCCCATGCCCGAAAAATGGCATGGTTTGAAGGACGTTGAGCTTCGTTACCGCCAGCGTTATCTGGATCTCATTTCAAACGAAGGCACAAAAGATATTTTCAAAAAACGGTCGCTGGTTATTCGCTCCATCCGTCGTTTGCTCGATGATCAGGGGTATCTGGAAGTTGAAACGCCGATGATGCATCCGATTCCGGGAGGTGCTGCGGGAAAGCCTTTTAAAACGCATCACGAAGCGCTGGACTTGGATCTTTTTTTGCGCGTCGCGCCTGAGCTTTATCTTAAACGTCTTTTGGTTGGTGGTTTTGACAAGGTGTATGAAATCAATAAAAGTTTTCGCAATGAAGGGATTTCGACCCGGCACAACCCGGAATTTACCATGCTCGAAGTGTACACCGCGTATCAAGACGTGCACGACGTGATGAACTTGACGCAAAAACTGATTCAACAAACCGCCGAGGAAGTTTTTGGTTCGCTTAAAGTCGCCCAGGGCGATGACCTGCTGGATCTCGAAAAATTTGAGCGCATTTCCTTTGCCAAGCTAATGAAAGATTCATTCGACATCTCACCCGAAGAACCGGTCGAGCGCTGGGTGGAAAAACTGAAAAAAAAAGGGGTTAAAATTGAGGGAAAGGATTTGTCGAGAACGCAGCTGATCAATCTCGTGGCGGAACTGATCGATCCGGCCAAGGCGGTCATCACTTCGGAGGGAAAATGCCTCCGGCGTCCGGTGTTTGTGACGGATTATTTCGCCGAACTTTCGCCGTTGGCGCGCCGCAACAAAAAAAACCCTCATCTTTCGGAGCGTTTTGAGCTTTACGTCGGCGGTATGGAGTTGGCCAACGGCTATTCTGAACAAAATGATCCCATCGAGCAGCGCGCGCGATTTGAAGAAGAACTTAAAGGCAAGGGGCAGCAAACCACGGGGCAAACATTGGATGAAGATTTCGTGAATGCGCTTTTGCATGGCATGCCGCCCGCCGGCGGGCTCGGCATCGGCATCGACCGCTTGGTGATGCTGTTGACGCATCAAGTGTCTATCCGGGAAGTGATATTATTTCCGCAAATGAAAGGATTTATTTCGTGAACTTTCATTGGTTCATTGCCAAGCGCTATCTGTGGTCCAAACGGCGGCATCCATTCGTCGGAGTGGTGAGCACGATTTCGATACTGGGGATCACGGTCGGTGTCGCGGCGCTGATTACGGTGTTAGCCGTGATGAACGGTTTCGACGAAGATTTGAAAACCAGGATTCTCGGCCTTCGCGCGCATCTGGTGATCGAAAAAGAGGGGATTTTTGACGATTTTTCCGCAGCGGAGAAAATCGTTTTAAGTTCGCCTTCGGTGAGCGGCGTTTCGCCGTACGTGGAAGGTCAGGCGCTATTTCAAGTGGGCGAGTGGGGCAGCGGTGTTCTGGTGCGCGGCATCGAGGTGAGCCGTGAAAAATCCGTATCGCATTTTTTCAATTATCTGACTCATGGCACGCTTTCAAACCAGGCCGGCGGCGTGGTCGTGGGAACGGAGCTTGCCAAGCGCGCTCATCTGAGGCTGGGTGACGAGATTCTGATCGCAACGCAAACAACAAAAAAGCCGCTATCCTATCGCGTCGAGGGAATCTTTTCTTCCGGCATGTTTGAGTATGACGCGAACATTGTTTTTCTAAATTTAAAAAATGCCCAGGCGCTTTTTGGCATGAACGATGCGGTGAGCGGCCTTTCTGTTTATTTAAAAAAAGCCGAAGCGGCAGATGAGGTCAAACACGATTTGCAGCAAAAACTGGGTTATCCCCATACGGTCCGCACGTGGATCGATATGAACCGCACGCTTTTTTCCGCTCTAAAACTTGAAAAAATCGTGATGTTTTTGATTTTGGCGTTGATTATTCTCGTGGCCTGTCTGAATATCGCCGGCTGTCTTACGATTTTGGTGATGAATAAAACCAAGGACATTGGGGTGTTGAGGGCGCTGGGCGCGACGAAGCTCGATTTGATAAAAATTTTCGCGGCAGACGGTTTGGTGTTGGGGCTGGTGGGGGCATTGTCGGGTTTTGCGATCGGCACAATGCTGTGTTTTACGCTCAAACACACCTCGTTGATTGAGTTACCGAAGGAAATTTATTATATGGATCGTTTGCCTGTGGCGATGAACACGATAGACGTGGTATTGGTGATGCTGGTTGCGGTGGGACTCAGTTTTGTTTCGTCGCTTTATCCGGCGTTTGTCGCCGGGACATTGGATCCCGTCAAGGCGCTTCGTTATGAGTGAACGTACTCTGTCGAAAGAGCGAACTTTCGATGGACGAACGACTTGCGCTGAATTGTCCGACGAAACAAGTGTTGAAGCGCGCAACATTAGCAAGGTATACTGGGACGGTAGCCGGCGCCTTGAAATTTTAAAGAAAGTTTCTTTGCGTGTGCAACAGGGTCAGGGGGTGGCGATTCTCGGGCCGTCAGGTTCTGGCAAGACAACACTGCTCAATCTTTTGGCCGGCTTGGATAGCCCGAATGAAGGAAGCGTTTTTTTGTCCGGCGTGGAACTTACGGCGCTGGACGACAATGCAAAGGCTCACGTAAGAAATCGGCGCCTTGGATTTGTTTTTCAGTTTTATCATTTGCTGCCGGAATTTACGGCGACGGAAAATGTGATCTTGCCGGCGCTGGTGTCTAAATCGGCGGTGGTATTGGGGAAATTGCGCGACAAAGCCATCGGTTTGCTGGAGAAAATGGGGCTTGGCCAAAGGCTCGGGCATTTTCCGAGCGAGCTTTCGGGGGGCGAACAGCAGCGAGTGGCGATTGCGCGCGCGCTCATGAACGATCCCGAGATTCTTTTTTGCGATGAGCCGACGGGGAATTTGGATCCGGAAACGGGCGCGCAGGTTATCCAGATTCTTCGCCAATTTTTTGTGCAAGAAAAAAAGACAGTGCTCATGGTCACACATGATTTACAAATCGCGCGCATGGCTACCAGAGTTTGGAATATCGTGAAAGGCGATTGGGAATAGTTTCTCGCGAAAGGATTTATGAGCCTTAAAATTTTTTTGAACGATCGATTAGTTGACCGAGACAAAGCGACCGTGAGCGTATTTGATCACGGCCTTTTGTATGGGGACGGAGTTTTTGAAGGCATTCGTTCATACAAAGGCCTGATTTTTAAATGTCGTGAGCATTTGGATCGCCTGTTTGAATCGGCGCACACGCTGATGCTGGTGATTCCGATGAGCAAGGATGCGCTACAGAAAGCGATGATCCAGACGCTCAAGGCCAATGGCCTCAAAGACGCTTACCTTCGTTTGGTGGTTACGCGCGGCGTGGGCGATCTGGGTTTGGACCCACGCAAATGCAAGGTGGCGACGATTTTTATCATTGCCGATAAAATTGCGCTTTATCCGAGCGAATACTATGAGAAGGGACTTACGATTGTGACCGTTCCGACGGTGCGCAATCATCCAGAAGCGTTAAACCCGCAGCTAAAAACTTTAAATTACCTGAACAACATTTTAGCCAAAATCGAGGCGACTAATGCCGGAGTGAACGAGGCCATTCTTCTCAACGCTCAAGGGTACGTGACCGAGTGCACCGGCGAAAATATTTTTTTCGTGCGAGGCAAACAAGTGGTGACGCCACCACCTTACGTCGGCATTTTAAAGGGGATCACGCGTGACGCCGTACTGCGTTTGGCCAAAGATAACCGCCTGGATCCACGCGAAGACGTGTTCACGCGCCACGATCTTTACACGGCGGATGAAGTTTTTTTAACTGGCACTGCGGCTGAAATCGTGCCGGTGGTGAAGCTCGATAATCGAATCATTGGCAGTGGGAAGCCAGGGCCAGTGACACAAACGTTGATCAAGGCATTCCGGAAATTGACCACCGAAGAAGGGGTGCGGTACACCCTTTGAGTCTGATCCCTTGTGATGAATGTGGAAAAAATAAAGCGACAGTTCATCTGACGGAGATTGTCAATGAGCTCATCACGAAGCTCAATCTTTGTGAGAGCTGCGCCAAGCAAAAAGGGGCTGAAGTCGAGCAACATTTTGGCATTGCCGATCTTTTATCGGCTTTGTCCGACACCGAACAGGTGCCATCGGCTGTAGTCGGTGCG